>NZ_JBATLB010000296.1:0-3035 GCF_049669965.1 Muriicola sp.
AAGTGATTTCGATGGTCTTTGGATCAATGTTAATGAAGAAAGGCCAGGTATAACCAAATGTAAAATTTCTTACAAAAACAATAGTTTTATTGTGCAAATGTGGGGTAGTTGTCAACCTCAGGATTGCGATTGGGGAGAAAATATTGCAAATGAGGTGAAAAAAGGAACCAATAAATTTGAACTAATTTGGGATTCTGGATTTGCTGAAAGCTCAATAACCTACGAAATCATTGATGATAAACTTAAAATGACACAAAAAAGACATTTTAAAGATAACTCAGGTCGACAAGATTATGAGGTAGTCGAATATTTCGTAAAACAATAGGTACGAAAACCTAACATCGGCTATAATTCAGCGCTGCTTTAGAACTTCCTTGAAATTTCCTACATTTAAATAAAACAAAACTTGGCTTCAATGGTTGAACGGCCATGGCTCGCTTTGCCAGCGCGAATTTCTAACGACAAAGCCGTTAGATCCTCCGCTAGCTTCGCCCCCAACGCCGCGCCGCAATTATAGCCAAAGCCGTTAGCGGCCATAGTGTTTTATTAAAACCTACTCTTACGGAGGGCTACGGATAGAAAATAAGTAGACTGCGGTTTGGTGCAATTCTTCCCTTTTTAAATATGGTTTACCTATCAGTGCGCATGGGGAACGACTTTCCTATTTTAAAGGCAGTCCATCATTGGCCAAGGTCGGGGTTGATATCTATTAAACCAGTTTAAAAAGGGCGCCGCGAACCTTTACCAGGGTTAAATGTCTAACGCAAAGTCTGGGCTACACCACGGCCGCTAACAACACCTATAATTCAGCCCTACTCTTCAGCCACTTATAAAATATTTCCTACTTTAGATTTAATACAAATTAAATCTATTTGATTTCACCCTATCGGGCCGAAAGCATAGCTTAAACGTTGGCTGTAATTTAGAAATGGACGAAGAACAAATCATACAATGGTTGCTTAAAGGTGATGTTTCAATACAATACCAGGTTAACCGTGATTTGTTGGGAACTGACAGAAAAGATTTGCAGGACAGAATTTTAGATGAAGGTTGGGGAAAACAATTTCTATCTAAAAGAAAACCAAATGGACATTGGGGCGACCGGTTTTATCAACCGAAGTGGATTTCAACGCATTATACGCTTCTCGACCTTCGCAACCTGAATCCGAATCAGAACAACAAACTTGTGAAAGAATCCACAGAGCAAGTATTGAAAACTTTGAAAGCTGAAGATGGCGGAATACAACTAGGACCATCAACGTCTGTACATAGTGATGTTTGCGTAAATGGAATGTTTTTAAACTATGCATCCTATTTCAAGACACCTGAGAATGAATTGCATTCGATTGTAGATAGTCTCCTCAATGAAATAATGCCGGATGGAGGATTCAATTGCAGGACAACAAGAAGCGGGGCAAGTCATAGCTCTTTACATTCGACAATCTCAGTCCTTGAAGGACTGTTTGAATTTCAAAAAGCAGGTTTTAGTTACAGAAGAAATGAAATCTCAAAAGCGATTAAAAGTGCAGAAGAGTTCGTGCTGATTCATAGACTGTTCCTTTCCGACCGAACAGGGAAAGTCATTCACCGGGACTTTTTGAAATTATCATATCCCGGCAGATGGAAGTATAATATTCTTAGAGCATTGGACTATTTCCAGAAAGCGGAAAGAAAATGGGATGATAGAATGAGTGATGCTTATGCAATGATTCATAAAAAACGAAATAAGAATGGAACTTGGAATATGCAAGCGGCTCATCCCGGAGAAGTGCACTTTGTAATGGAAAAAGCCGGTCAACCAAGTAGATGGAATACATTGAGAGCTATGCGGGTATTGAAACATTTTGAAAACAATAAAAAACTACAGCCAACAAAAGCTATAGCGCATTAAAACGCGCCATAGCCCAACCGTTACAGCACATATGAAATATCTTCTATTCATTTTTATAATAGGAATTCAAATTGTCCTTGCAAGTTGTAATCAAAACCAGACCGAATTAGACTTTGAGAAATCCGTTGCTTATGAAATTTTTCCATTACTAATAGAAAAAATACATTTTGACCGTCGTTTATTACCCCCACCACCACCAGTTCCTCATTATAATGACACAAACCAACTTATTGGATATGATACCATTATGTCAGACAGTATTTTGAAGGAATGGAAACACAAAGCTGAAGAATTAAAAGCGGATACAGTAAGACTGGTAATAGCCATTAATGACAGTACCGAAAGCTTAAAATATGAGGATTATAAATTTCTATTAAAGCGTTATATCGAAAAGGAAATAATTTTTAAGAAGATCGATTTATCCGAAAAATACAAAATCGATTTAGAGAGGTTAGTAGCAGACCCAAAATTGAAGTTTAAATATCGATCTAATTTCCCGAGTAAAAGTAATATTTGGAATGAGGAGTATAATTTTCACCTATCGGGAATAATTGGATTTTCAAGAATATTATTCGATCCGTCAAAAGAATTCGGAATACTCTCTACTGGTTTTGGTTGTGGAAAACTTTGTGGAACAGGATATTTAGTATTGATTAAAAAAGTAAATAAAAAATGGATGATTGATAAAATGATCATTACGGAAGAAGCATAAAATACGTGCTGTAACAACGGCTATAATTTATCGCTGCTTTCCTGCTTAATTGAAATTTCCTACATTTAAATAAAACTAAACTTGGCCTCAATGCTAAACGGTTAGGGCTCGCTTTTGCCGACGTTAATTTTTCCTGCAACGCAGGAAACCCAACGCTGAGCTTCGCCCCTATCGCCGCGCCGCAATCATAGCCAAAACCGTTGTGGCACATTTAAAAAAACATTGGAACAATATAAAACCATACTAGAAAACATTGGAAAATACGTTACTCTGAACGAAGAGGAAACGGAAAAACTGATTGGAATAATCCGAACGACCAAAATCAAAAAACGCCAAATTATTGACCAACCGAATTACGTTTGTCAATATCGGAATTATGTCGTGAAAGGTTCATTTCGTTCCTATTTTATAGACAATGAAGGAAAAGAGCAT
>NZ_JBATLB010000297.1:0-13096 GCF_049669965.1 Muriicola sp.
TAGACGAACCTGCAGGCAATTATCCCTTAACCAGGATCGCCCAGGTAAATCCACCCACCTATGGGTCAATCACTTCTTTAACGGCAGCGCATGTATTTGTTGAAAACAATTATGCATATGTGGCTTATAATACCGCCGGCGAGGATTATTCAGGAGCTATCGATATAATCAATGTTTCGGATCCTACCAATCCAACAGTAACTTCCCGGGTGGTCTATACGAATGCCGACATTAATTCCTTGCAATATGCTGAGGGATTTTTATATGCGGTGGGGGGAGTAGACGCTTCAACGAGTTTTACAGCCACCTCCAATTCCTTTATTACCAAAATTCAGGTATCTGATGGTGTGATGAATGTAAGCTCTGGAATTATTTATGGGTTTCAGCCTGGTGACAATGCCACCGATATTGTCCTGGATGGCAATGAAGCCTATGTAACCAGTGGAAAAGACGGAACCATTACCATTTATGATACCAAGGACCTCGATATCAAAAAAGAAGAGGCCTTTGCAGACCTTAGATCCCTGGCTTTTGACGACAATAAAGTAGCGCTCCTTGATGCCAGTATGGGCATACGAGTTCTCGATGATAAGTTGAAATTAAAAAAGGAAATAGCCATAGAAACGGATTTTGGCTTATTCACAAAGCGTTCTATAGATTTTGTTGGAGATAAGATCATTGTGGCCGAAGGCACCAAAGGTGCCGGAGTATATTCTTACGATTCCGGGACCCTATTGCAATATATTCCTATCATTATTGATCCGAATTTACCAGCTGCAGGCGACATTGTAAATAACGCGGTGGCCATCAATGAAGATATGGTCCTAATGGCCAATGGTGGTGCGGGCCTATCCGTTTCTGACGATGAAGGAAATACGACAGAACCTTATGGGGTGATGAATCTGGATGGCTCTATAAACTATGTGCAAACGCAGGGTGATTACGCTTTTGCAGCCTCTGGCCAACAGGGACTTCAGATTATTAAGCTGAACAGATTGTCACTGAGTTTAGCAGCCCAATGCTCATCTTTGATTGAATATTCCGGAACCAGTAAGTTAGTTATCAATGAAGGAGAGGATATTGCTTTTAGCGGTTCCAAAAGCTTTAATTCTATTAAAACAGATGGCTCATTATTAATGTGTGGATCCTGGACCGTGCGTAATGATGTAGATATCAAGAAAGATGCTCTAATGGCAATGAATGGTTCCATAAGTGTTGGAAGCAACAAAAAGCAAAAAGAAATAAAAATTGAAACGGGTGGAACACTAAGAGTGGAAGGAAACCTAACTATTTATGGAGATTTGGACCTTAAAGATGGTTCAACCATTGAATTTATTGGAGAGAACTCTGTCGTAAATATTTTTGGCGAGGTTAAAATGGGAGATGATGTATCTGTACTTGGAACCTTCCTGGATGTTCAGAATAAGTTTTAATTTGAACTAAAAGAATTAAAAAACCCCGATGGAAACCATCGGGGTTTTTTTGTATTCCACTATTTTATTGAAGCAGCTCTCCAATTTTGGCATCCAAGGAAGCTCCTCTCAGATCCTTCGCCACGATGATTCCATTCTCGTCCAATATAAAGGTTGCCGGGATGGCATCTACATTGTATAACTTGGCGATCTCATCAAAATACTGAACATTGGATACGTGATGCCAGGCTAGCCCGTCATCTTGAATGGCCTTTTTCCAGTCATCCGCATTCCTGTCAAGAGAAACCCCCAGGATACTCAACCCCTGGTCCTTATATTTGTTGTAGACTTTCACTACATTGGGGTTCTCTTGCCTGCATGGTCTGCACCAGGCTGCCCAGAAATCAACAATGGTAACCTTGCCCATCACCTCATTCAATGCCAACTGATCTCCATTAGGGCTAGGGGCCGAAAAATTAGGCGCCTTTGCACCAATAGATGTATTTGCATCTTTTTCCAGGGCCTCTTTGATCTTTATACCTGTATTACTTTCTTGAATTTCCGGAGTTAGTGCATCGTATAACTCTTGAACTTCAGAATTCTCTTTCGCTTTGGTTGCCAGTACTCTGTATAAGATTATGGCAGAGACAATAGCGTTTGGATTATTCTTTACATAATTCAATTCATAATCCTTAGCCTCTTCCATCAATTCAAAATACTCCTCACGCAATGCGTTCATACTTACCGTATCTCTTTTAGCCTGTGCCGCACGCATATCCTGGTTCATGGACGAAGCTTTTCTGCTCAAAACACGAGAGCCTTTTAAAAAGTCATAGAATAGCTCATTTTGTACGGTGCCCCCAATTTTTGCGAACGCAAGGCTATCTCGCTGAGCTTCAATCTCAATAGTGCCATTCTCAACAATCATAGGGATGTTGTCTTGCCCTTTTCCAAAAAAGATGTAGTATAGTTCGGGGCTATTGGTAGGAGCCCCTTTAAAAGTAAAGGTTCCATTGGTGATCGTTGCAGAATCTACCGTGATCAACTGGTTGCCTTCAGCGTATTTTCGAAGGGTTAATTCTGTCCCATCTGTGTTTTCACCTTCCAGGGTTCCTTCGATGGTATAGCCATCATGAGACTGGCATGCTGCCATCAGCAAGACAAACAGAAAGGGTGCAAGTATTTTTTTCATTTTAAACTATTTTGTCCGCAAAGGTACTGATTAGGTGTACAATAAAAAAAGTCCTTAACACAAGCTTTGGTCAAGGACTTTTATCATATTATTTACTTTGAAAACAACATTAAAACTGATATCGTATACCCAGGGCTATGTCGAAATCAAAATTATCGGAAAACTCATCATAGCCAACAAGTCCAATTTCAGGTCGGAAGTCGAGTGAAAGCAATAGTGGGATATCAAAATTATATTCAATCCCGATATTTCCTGCACCAAAAATAAATAATCCGCCATCAGGGGCAGGGCCATTATTCCCTGCAGAAAAGTCAACGCTTCCGAGTCCACCACCTACACCGTAATACCAGTTGAAGTTTCCATCGAGCGTATGGATCCACTGATAGACTGCCGCTAATTTAAAGGCGTCGTAATTACGGCTGTCTCTCCAACCAAGATTCAATTCTAATCGGTTGTAACGGGCAATAGACTTTTGGTAGGATATTTCAGCTCCAAATCCGTCACTGTCACCTAGTCGAAGACCTAGGGCATGTTCAGAAATAGACTGGGCACTAAGTCCACATGTAGCCATAAAGAAAATGAATGCACTAATTTTTAAAATTTTCATTTGTTCGTGAATTATTTAGATTAAAAATACATATTTGAGTGTGTTCTGATGTTAATAATACCTTAATTTCGTGCACAAAATTCATTCCATTTTGAACTCTTTTTCATTTTCCGAATTGGCCGGCACTCTAAAAGGTACCTTGCATACAGACATACTTACGAGAAGTTTGTATGCTACGGATGCCTCTGTGTATAGAAAAATACCGGTGGCAGTGGCATATCCAAAAAACAAGGAAGACATTAAAAAACTTATTCTTTTTGCCAACACTAATAAGATTGGTATTATCCCAAGGACTGCAGGGACCTCCCTGGCGGGCCAATGCGTAGGAGATGGTATTGTGGTTGATGTTTCGAGGTATTTTACAAAGATTATCAACTTTGACAAGGAACAAAAACTGATCACTGTGCAGGCAGGGGTGATCCGTGATGAACTCAACGAATATCTAAAGCCTCATGGTTTGTTCTTCGGTCCCAACACTTCCACTTCCAACAGGTGCATGATAGGAGGAATGGTTGGTAATAATTCAAGCGGTACTACTTCTATCCAATATGGGGTTACCCGCGAAAAAGTACATGCGCTAACTTCCATCTTGTCTGACGGTTCAGAAGTTGAATTTGCATCCTGTACTGCAGAGACCTTCCATTGTAAAAGGGAACTAAAATCACTTGAAGGAAATATATATAAGGAATTATATAACTTACTGTCCAATAAGGATATACAAAATAATATTAAGAGAGAATTTCCTAAAAAAAGTATTCATAGAAGAAATACAGGATATGCCGTAGACAGTTTGTTGGAAAGCAGCCTATTTTCAGGGCAGGAATCAGAGATCAACATTTGTCAGTTGCTAAGCGGCAGTGAAGGCACCCTGGTGTTTATGACCGAGATCACCCTGCGGCTCGATGAACTCCCACCACCTTTGTCTGCCATGGTTGTTACCCATTATAACTCCCTGGAGGCTTGTCTGGCAGATGTGGCACCTTTAATGCGGCACACACTTCATACCTGTGAAATGATGGATAAGGTGATCCTGGATTGTACCAAGAACAATAAAACACAATTGGCTAACAGGTTCTTTGTGGAGGGTGATCCGGCAGCACTCTTAATGCTGGAAGTACGGGGCAGTTCGGAGTCGAGTTTACAAAATCAATTGGAAAGCCTGAACCAGACAATTCAGGATTCAGGATTAAGTTATGCCTGTCCGGTCTTATATGGAGACGACATTAATTGTGCGCTCGAACTGCGAAAGGCAGGCCTGGGATTACTGGGTAATATGGTGGGCGACAGAAAGGCGGTGGCTTGTATTGAAGATACGGCGGTTGCACTTGAAGATTTGAAGGAATTTATTGGCGAATTCACGGGTATCATGAAGGAATATGGACAGGACGCCGTGTATTACGCCCATGCCGGAGCCGGAGAACTTCATTTACGCCCTATCTTAAATCTGAAAAAGCAAGAGGATGTGCAGCTTTTTCGAACTATTACCACCAGGGTAGCGGAACTTACCAAAAAATACAAAGGTTCTTTTAGCGGGGAACATGGAGACGGGATTGTACGTGCCGAGTTCATTCCCATGATGATAGGGGAAGAGAATTACCAGGTACTGAAAAGAATTAAATCTGTTTTTGATCCCAATAACATCTTCAATCCCGGGAAAATAGTAGATCCCTATCCCATGGATACTTCCTTTCGTTATGAAGTGGACAGGCCAGAGCCGGTAATTGATACTATGCTCGACTTTTCCGACAGCGAAGGAATTTTAAAAGCTGCAGAAAAGTGCAATGGAAGTGGGGATTGCAGAAAGACCGAACATGCCAAAGGCGCTATGTGTCCAAGTTATCATGCCACCAGGGACGAACAGGCTACTACCCGTGGCAGGGCCAATGCATTGCGCGAGTTCTTAACCCACAATGACAAGGCGAACAAATTCGATTCTGAAGAACTTAAAAGAGTTTTTGATCTTTGTCTGAGCTGTAAGGCCTGCGGCAGTGAATGTCCCAGTAATGTAGATGTTGCAACGCTTAAATCGGAGTTTTTGTTTCAATATCAGGAGACCCATGGCTATCCTTTACGTAACAAGATATTCGCGTATAACACCACCTTTAATAAATGGGCCAGTAAATTCCCATCTTTAAGCAATGCTGTTTTTAGAAATAGGTTGCTGGGGGGGCTTATCAAAAAAACTTCCGGCGTGGCTTCTCAGCGACAAATCCCGACTGTCGGTCATTTCGATTTTAAAGCCTATTTAAACTCTAAGAATACAGATAAGGGTAAGGGGAAGAAACACCTGTTGCTTTATATTGATGAATTTACCCAATACCTGGACATTGAAGTAGGTAAGGACGCCATAGATTTACTGATTGGCCTGGGGTATAAAGTGCAGCTGTATTTTGGAGAAAGTGGTAGAACCTTTCTCTCCAAAGGCTTTTTAAAACAGGCTAAAAAGTGTGCAGAGAAAAATGTGGAAGCGCTTTATTCGTACACCCAAAATAGTGTCCCGATAATAGGACTGGAGCCTTCTGCCATCCTAAGTTTTCGGGATGAATACCATCGATTTGGGTTAGACAAAAGTAAAGTAGAATCGCTTTCCAAGAACAGCTGGCTCCTTGAAGAATTCCTGGCATCTGAAATCAAAAATGGAAGTATTACAAGTGATTCATTTACCAAGGAGTCTAAAACAATTAAAATTCACGCGCATTGCCATCAAAAATCCCTGTCCAATCAAAAAGTAAGCTTTGATATTTTAAACCTTCCCGAGAATTTTAAAGTAACGATCATTAGTTCGGGCTGCTGTGGAATGGCAGGTTCTTTCGGATACGAGAGAGAACACTATGACCTCAGCATGAACATTGGCGAACTGAAATTGTTCCCAGCGGTGAAAAAGAGCGGGCTAGATATCTTGATCGCGGCCAACGGAACCAGTTGCAGACATCAAATTATGGACGGTACCGGTGTAAGGGCTCATCATCCGGTGACGATCCTAAAGGAGGCGCTCCTTGTCTCTTGATGTCAGTGGAGGCATCTCCGTATTGGGATCTTTCTTTGCAGGTTCTATAATAGAGTTTATCAGCTGGTTCATATCGAGATCCTTAAGCTCCTCATCTGCGTAAAACGCCGTTAATTTATCCAGGTTAAAATGGTATAATTTCCATCGTTTAAAGGAATATTCGAGGGCGGTTAAATGTTCTACCCAATCTCCTGAATTTAAATAGAGGCATTTGCCTCTGTCATTTTCAAGAAGCCGCTTTTTAGGCTGGTGTATATGGCCGCATATAACTGTATCGTAGCCTTGTTGTATGGCTACATCCCCAACGGTTTTTTCAAAGTCATTAATATAGGAAACCGCGCCTTTTACACCGTTCTTTATTCGTTTGGAGAGTGAATATTTGGGTCGGCCTACTGTTTGCAAGCACCAATTGATCAACCTGTTTAAAAAAATAAGGAGATCATACCCTTTACCTCCCATTTTTGCCAGCCACTTAGTATGCCGAATAGAAGGGTCAAAAACATCTCCGTGAAATATCCAGGTATTTTTACCATCCAGAGGAAGTACAATTTTATCCTGTATAGATAGACTTCCCAGAGAATGACCGCTAAACCTTCTCAGTGCTTCATCGTGATTCCCAGTGATGTAGTAGATCTCAACCCCCTCTGAGGCCATAGACAAAAGTTTCTTCAAAACCTTTAAATGAGCCTTAGGGAAATACTGTTTTCGGAATTGCCAGATATCAATAATATCGCCATTTAAAATAAGAGTTTTGGGTTGAATGCTACTCAGGTAAATCAGGAGTTCTTCTGCATGACACCCATAGGTTCCCAAGTGAACGTCAGACAATACCACAACCTCTAATTTGCGTTTCTTCAAAACAGTAATTTTTCTCATCCAAAAGTAAACCTACCGGTATAAATGTGTGCAAAGAAAAGGTGAAGTCTATTTCATACTTTCGTTAATTTTGAATTAAGAATATGTCTTTTAGGTTAAGCCATCATTAAGCAGGGGCATTCTTGGTTAGCACTTTTAATACTCCTATATTTGACTTCATAAGCGATGGCAGGCGCCCTCGTCAATAAGACCTAAACCTTTCCCTTTATGGCAGGAAACTCATTCGGCACCCTTTTTAAACTAACTACCTTTGGAGAGTCGCACGGGATGGCAATTGGAGGCATCCTGGAAGGTTGCCCTTCCGGAATCGATCTAAATCTGGAGGCGATTCAGGCCGAGATGAACCGAAGAAAACCCGGACAATCTGCTATAGTTACCCAACGAAAAGAAGAAGATAAGGTGGAATTCTTTTCCGGGATCTTTGAAGGTAAGACCACCGGAACTCCCATAGGTTTTGCCATTTATAACAGCAACCAAAAATCCACAGATTACTCTCATATAAAAGATTCTTACAGACCTTCGCATGCCGACTATGTTTATGATCAGAAATATGGGTTTAGGGATCACAGAGGTGGTGGCCGTAGTTCGGCCAGAGAAACAGCTTGCCGGGTAGTGGCCGGTGCAATTGCAAAACAATTCTTGAAGGACCTTTCTTTCAATGCATTTGTGTCTCAAGTTGGAAGTATTAGTTTAAGTAAAAATTATCAAGAGCTCGATCTGTCTTTGACAGAATCTAATCCCGTCAGATGCCCGGATCCTGACACGGCAGCTGCTATGGAAGCGCACATAAGGGAGGTAAGGAAAGAAGGGGACACTATTGGGGGCATCATTACAGGGGTTATTCAAAATGTTCCTGTAGGGCTGGGCGAACCTGTTTTTGACAAGCTTCATGCACAATTAGGAAAGGCCATGTTGTCTATCAATGCGGTCAAAGGATTTGAATACGGGAGCGGATTTGAAGGGGTGAAGATGAAAGGCAGCCAACATAATGATGCCTACAATACAGACGGAACCACCAAAACCAACAACAGTGGAGGCGTTCAGGGAGGCATCAGTAATGGCATGGATATTTATTTTAACGTTGCCTTTAAACCGGTGGCTACTCTTATTCAGCCGTATGAAACCATCGACAAGAAAGGGGAGATTGTTCAAACCAAAGGCAAAGGCAGACACGATCCTTGTGTGGTGCCGCGCGCAGTGCCCATTGTAGAAGCCATGGCGGCCTTGGTCCTGGCAGATTTTATGTTGCTTAACCGCGTAATCAAAAATTAAAAAAACCGCTTAGATTGGTTTACGATCAAAACCTTATATTACGGTTCAAATAGCAGAAGTATGAGAAAACTCGAATTGCACTGGCAGATCTTAATTGGCATGGTGGCCGGAATCCTTTTTGGATTTGTTATGACCTTCCCATCCTGGGGACCTTCCGCCGTGCAGGACTGGATCAATCCTTTTGGGACCATCTTCGTAAAACTTCTCAAGCTCATCGCTATACCACTTATTCTGGCCTCCTTGGTCAAAGGGATCTCTGACCTGAAGGACATCTCTAAGTTTAAGAAAATAGGGCTGCGAACCATAGGAATCTATATTTTTACTACTGTAATTGCAATCAGTATTGGGCTTATTCTGGTAAATGTATTGAAGCCAGGAGAAGGCATTTCTGAAGATACTATTGCCAAATTAACGGAAACCTATGCCTCCGATGCAGGAGTAACTTCAAAATTAGAGGAGGCATCGCGCCAGAAAGATAGCGGACCTCTTCAATTTCTGGAGGATATGGTTCCAGACAATGCCTTTGGAGCATTAAGCGATAACAGCCTTATGCTACAGGTGATCTTTTTTACCATCTTTCTTGGTATTTCTATGCTTTTGATAGGGGAAAAACGATCAAAACCCCTGAAGAAATTTTTCGATTCTTTGAATGATGTGGTCCTTAAAATGGTGGATCTAATCATGTTAACGGCACCGGTAGCTGTCTTTGCTCTATTGGCAAATGTTGTGGTGTCCTCTGGTGATCCTGACCTTTTGGTGGCCCTGCTTAAATACGCACTTGTGGTGGTCCTTGGCCTGGCACTGATGATTGTTTTCTATTGTATTGTAGTGGCTACCTATACCAAAAAAAATCCATTCTGGTTTTTAAAACAAATCAGTCCGGCTCAACTACTCGCTTTTTCAACCAGTAGTAGTGCAGCTACCTTACCGGTTACCATGGAAAGGGTAGAAGAACATATTGGAGTAGACAAGGAAGTATCAAGTTTTGTGTTACCTGTAGGTGCTACCATCAATATGGATGGAACCAGCTTATACCAAGGGGTAGCCGCGGTTTTTATTGCACAGGCCCTGGGATTTGACCTTACCTTAGGGGCACAACTTATCATAGTATTAACGGCACTTTTAGCTTCAATAGGATCAGCAGCTGTTCCGGGTGCAGGTATGGTAATGTTGGTAATTGTTCTGGAGTCCATTAATTTTCCCTCAGACAAACTGGCCATAGGCCTGGCTTTGATCTTTGCCGTAGACAGACCTTTGGACATGTGCAGAACTATAGTAAATGTTACTGGCGATGCTACCGTGTCCATGGTAGTGGCAAAATCCGTAGGGAAGTTGGGAGAACCGCATGTGGAAGAATGGGACGACTACCTGGATGAGGTTAAGACTACGAAATCTTAAGAACAAATAATGGATTATGGGCCAGGGGGTTTATTGACAGGATTAGTCTAAAAACTTTTGTTTAAGTTCTTCGGTTGGTATCATACAGCTGTCTCTTCTGCCGTACCATGAATATCTGTTCCGCGCCACCCAGTCGTACACCCAATCGCGAAATCCTTTTGGAATTCCTAAAAATACTCCCATAAGGGGCCATCCACCACTAAGTGATTTTGCGATCTTTAGTGCCGCATCCGATTTCGTATAATACGCAATTTGTGGTTCAATAAGGATGATAGAATCTACCTGCGTGGTATCAATTCCCTTTTCCTTTACCAGTTTTTGCCCCGCCGTGCCTTGAAGCGCCGCAAAACGAAAGATGTCGTTTTTATCACGCTTTATGACAAACTGTACTGATTTGTTGCAAAGATTACAAACCCCATCAAAAAGTATAATTTTCTTAGTTTCTTCCATTACTTTTTCTTGCTTTCCACAAGTTCTAATTGATCTACGCTTATATTGGTAGTAAACATACCGTAATTCACAACTGCCTTATTCTTTTCCAGACTATCAATACTGCCAACAGCTTTTCCATCGAATAGCCGTACCCTGTCGCCAATTTTTAAAACAGGTCTTGGCTTTTTTTTCTCTTTGGCCTGTTCTTTCTTCTTGGCAACTTCTTTGTTGGTACGAATATTTTTAACTTCCTGTTGAACTTCCTTGGTCACTTCAATCTTTTTTTCTTCCTGTACCTTTACCTCTTTGGCAGTCTTCTTTTTACGCTTGCTGTTTTCTGTCTCTATGAGCCGCAATAGTTCTGATACAAGCGGTCTTTTCTTTTTGTCCAGAAAGTATTTCTCCGCCACCTTATTTACCTTTTCGCCCAGATAAATCATACGTTGGTTAAAATCGTATAATTCCTGATAGTTCTCTAATTTGGTCTGTATTTTAGAGTTCAGCTTTTCCAAGCGTGCTGCTTCTTCACGGGCCTTGCTTTCTTCCTCCTGTAGACGGTTGCCCGTCTTGGCCATTTTTGTTCTTTCCTTTTGAAGTTTGGCAATGGTAGCATCAAAACGGATCTTGCCTCTCTCAACTTTTTTCTTGGCCCTATTGATAAGGCTAAAAGGGATGCCATTTTTTTGTGCCACTTCAAAAGTAAAAGAACTACCGGGTTGTCCTAATTCTAAATGAAAGGTGGGTTGCAGGGTGCTGCTGTCAAAAAGCATATTAGCGTTTGTGGCATGAGGCAGTTCATTGGCCAGGGCTTTTAAATTTGCGTAATGGGTGGTGATGACCCCAAAGGCACCTCTTTCGTAGAACACTTCCAGGAAGGCTTCAGCCAGGGCACCGCCCAATTCCGGGTCGCTGCCTGTTCCAAATTCATCGATCAGGAATAAGGTATCTTCATCGCACTTTCGCAAAAACTGATTCATGTTTTTTAAGCGGTAGCTGTAGGTGCTGAGGTGATTTTCTATGGACTGATTATCCCCGATATCTGTCAGGATTGTTTTAAACAAACACACAGAACTGCGTTCATGAACAGGAACAAGTAAGCCACTCTGCAACATGAGTTGTAGTAAACCTATGGTCTTTAAGGTGATGCTTTTTCCACCGGCGTTTGGCCCGGAAATAACTATGATTCTGTTCTCGGGGTAAAGGTCAATCGTCTGTGGATATGTAGGAAGCTTATCCAGTTTGTTGGCGAGGTACAAAAGCGGATGATAAGCGTC
This sequence comes from Muriicola sp., assembly GCF_049669965.1. Taxonomy (NCBI): domain Bacteria; kingdom Pseudomonadati; phylum Bacteroidota; class Flavobacteriia; order Flavobacteriales; family Flavobacteriaceae; genus Muriicola; species Muriicola sp. The sequence goes on from NZ_JBATLB010000297.1 coordinate 11,471, forward strand.
TCTCAGAAACAACCTTTTCTTGTTATTAATAGAAGGTTTAATGGCCTTCATTTCCGAGGCGTACTTTGCCTTGGCTGCGGTAACATCTATATGGACCAAATAATGCTGATAGGCCTTTAGATCCTCGCGATAAGGCCGTATCTGATTGGTAAGTGAATTCAATATCTTTTGTACCTCTTCTTTTTCATCGAATTGAAGATTAGAGAATTCTCTGCTGTACTTAGACACCACCTCAGGTTCTATATACACAATACTGCCCGTTTTGGAGCTTCCCATGACAGTTCCTTTCACTTTTTTCCTATACATGGATTTAACTGCCAAAACTCTTCTGTTATCAACGACAGATTCTCTGATCTCATCCAGGAATTCTGAAGCCTGGTAAGTGTTCAGGGCTGCTCCAAAGCTTTGATTGATTTTTCCTTTAAGAGCAGCCATTTGTTGCCTGATATGTCGCAGATCGGGAGATGCTGTGTCTTTTACAAGATCAAACTTGTCTATCACATCATCAATAAGGTCGGGAATGTCTTTCGTTACAGAAACACTCTCTGAAAATTGGTAGAGCAGGGGGTAATATTCCTTGAATTTTTTTAAGAACTTCTTATGCTCCAGCACGGTTAGGCACAATAGCTTAATTTTTCGAAATCCCTGAATTTCCAAAGTAGTGTTTTCTACTTTAAGCAACAAAAGTTCCTTATCAATAGCATCAAATCCGTGATTTGGTATCCTATTCTCATTAGAGAAAGAGGAAAGGTATTCTGAAGTTTCCCCCAACAAGGTCAATATGGTTGCCTCTTCGAGCTGAGGCTCTAAGGCCTTTGCCTCCTCTTTTCCCAGTTCCGTATTGCAGCGGACGGCTACTTGTCTGATCACCGTGGCGAATTCGAGATCTTGAATACTTTTCTTCAGATATTTGTCCATAATTAACTGCCTAGCTGCAAAGGTAGTTATAAGCATGCATTCTTTGCAAAAACCAGAATTACCAGGATCTTCAATTTTCCATGTGGTGCGTAGGCACGCTCACATCCCTTTTGTTGTATTTCACCACTTGAAGGAAGGTTCAGGGCAATAAAAACAGGGGTTGAGCAGTTATTATACTAAGATTTTCGCAAATGAAGTAAATCTGAAAAAAGCTACATGCGTTCTATTATTCAATTTATTGTTTTATTACTATTGATCAGTGGGTGTAAAACCTCCCAGATGGTAACGGTCTATAGCTTAGAACCAGCTCCTGTAGAACTGTCAAATAATATAAAGCGAATTGGTATCATCAATGAGGTTCAGGCAACTCCTGATAATAGTCAAATAGAGTCTTTAGATTCTTTTATAGCCGCCACGGATCTACAATGGTCCAAAGAAGGCGAGGAGGCTGCCATAGCCGGACTTTTTGGGGAATTACTTAAAGATCAGCGATTTGATACCATTATCATTCTAGAAAATACTAAAGAATTCCAGCAAAAAGAATACGCCATTGAGGAAGATATACCATGGAAGGCGTTAAAAGAGTTGTGCGACACTAACGAGTTAGACGCCATCTTTTCCCTTTCTTTTTACGAAACTGATACCAGGGTCACTAATAAAAAATCGACCATGGAGGAACTAGACCTGATGAGGATCAAAAGCATGGTA
>NZ_JBATLB010000298.1:0-33878 GCF_049669965.1 Muriicola sp.
GGGACGGCCGAAACGGCCACTAAGCGCAGTTTGCTGGCTTTCTCATTCCGAAAAGTACCAATGGAGACAGACGAACTGGTGATAGAAGAAAAACGACATATGTACACACAAGCTTATGTTGAACTTACGCGTGAATTCTATTTAAAAATGTGATCATAGTCGTCTTTTCAAAGGACGCGTTAGGCAGGTTGGGCCGCCACCTCCTTTAATACTTATCTCGTTCCCCCTATAGGTCCTAAGCTTGCATCCTGCTGCAAATAGCGCTTTTTCTGTGATTGGATTTCCTGCCACCATGATACAGTTCCTGGGTGCCAATGCTAGAACATTACTTCCCAGAGTATCAAACTCAGTTTCCGGCACCTCAATCAATTCAAATCCCCTTTCTAAAAGTTCATTTCTAAACTTAATGGGCATTAAGGGTGAGTAAACCACTGCCAGATCAGCATCTACCGGACTAAAAACAGACATCAGATGGAAAACATCAGAGGGTCCTCTAAAATGGGGTAATTCTACTACCAGCACATCAATTCCCAGTGGGTTTAAAAGACCCTTTAATTGTTCAATGCCTGCATGGTTTGTTCTGTAACTATGGCCTACCGCCAGAGTTTGGGTATCTATCCAGGCAACATCACCACCTTCCAGCGTTCCGGGAGCTTCAATACGCCCTAAAATAGGGATGCCGGCTGCTTTGTATACGCTATCTTGCGCATTTGGCTCCAGGGATCGCATGGCCTTTCCCATATTACAAAGGATCATCCCATGGTCTGTAGCGATGGAAGCATCCCGGCAATACATGGCATCGAGGGACAGGTTTTTGTCTTTTTGAAAGTAGTGTATGTCCGAAACATACTCTATTAAAATAGCTTCAAAACCAGCATATTCCTCTATCGCTTTGAGATAGTTAGGCGGGGATAGAAAGTTTAAAGGCTTCCATTGGGCCGCAATGTTGGAAACATTGATAAAAGCGTTAGAAGCCGGATTGATATACATTGAATCAAGGGGCAGGTATTCGGAATGGGAAGTAAGTACTTTGATGTCTGTCATTGTTCTTTAGAATATTTCCATTTTATCCATACATAGAAAGGCGTACCCAGTAGTAAAAGAATAAAGCCCCAAAACACGGCTTCTTCCCCGGCCCCATAAACCGCCCAAATAGCGTAAAAGAAAGTCAATGTTCCCAAAATAAATACGCTTGGCCTAGAGCCTTTGCCCGGATTTCGCTGAAGCGCAATACTAACATAGGCGGCAGTAGAAAAAATATAAGGCACCAAACAACAAAGCATTGAGAGTAAGATCATAAACTTGAATTGCTCCACCAATCCTTCTGTATAGTTCATCAACATGATCATGGAACTTAAAATACTTCCAATGATAAGACCCCAAACAGGGGCACCTTTCTTATTTTCTTTTTTGAATATCCTTGGGAACATGTCATCTATGGCGGTTGCTCTTGCGATCTGACTTTGGATGAGGATCCATCCGTTTAAAGCACCGAAGGCAGCAATTGCAGCTCCGATCGCCACGATCTCCTCCCCAATTTCACCACTCATGATTCGCATAGCATCTGCAAAAGGAGCCGGAGAAGAAGCAAGTTGTTCCATGGGGATCATTCCCATCACCACTACAGTACTTAAGATATATACCAGCGTCGTAATAAGGGTTCCCAGCATGGTAGCCTGCGGGATGGTCTTTTCAGGATTTTCTACATTGTCTGCCGGAACCGTGGCACTTTCAAAACCTACAAAAGCATATAGAGTAAGGGTGCCGGTAATAGCAATAGCTCCAAGATTCGTTTCCTCACTGGCATTGAATGGCACAAAGTTATTTACATCAAAAAAGAAGAAACCCCCTGCAATAATGACTAAAATGGGTACCAGCTTTAGCAAGGTGGTTGCCAATTGCATTTTTCCTGAATTCTTAACGCCCCTTGAATTGAACCAGGTTAACACCCAGATGGCACCCAGGCCTGTGAGAACTGCTACAGCAGAACTTTCCTCCAGAATGGGAAATAGTACAGTTAAGGCACTTACAAAAGCAATAGCTATGGCTGCATTGGCAACCCAGGTAGAGATCCAATACCCCCAAGCTACCAGAAAACCAATATAGTCGCCAAAGCCAATTTTGGCAAAGGCATACGGGCCTCCTGTTTTCTGCTTTACCATGTTGCTGAGCTTGCTAAAGACCTTGGCCAAGAGCAGTGCGCCAATGGAAGATGCTATCCACCCCAATATACTTATCCCCCCATAACTCGCAAGTGCCGAGGGCATCATAAAAATACCTGCACCGATCATATTCCCGATCACCAGCGAGGTACACATCCAGATCCCCAGTTTATTCTTGTCCTTGGCTAGATTCATATAAAAGGTGAATTATCGTAAAGATTTACATAAATTTAAATGTACAAATTAAAAGAGGAGTGGCTAAAAAATTCAACATCGACCCGGATATTACCAAAGCCAGTACCCTTCCAAGCAGTTTTTATAAGGATCCTGATATCTTCGAAGCTATCAAACAAAAGATTTTTTACAGATCCTGGCAGTGGATCGGGGACAGCCATAAGGTAGGGTCTAAAGGTACTGCCTATCCCTTTGTACTTCTTCGAGATTTTCTGGAAGAACCTATGTTGCTTACCAAAGATAAAGGAGGAGAGATCCATTGTCTCAGCAATGTATGTACGCACAGGGGAAATTTGGTTATTTCTGAGACCGGCTCCTATAAAAAATTGATCTGTGGCTACCATGGGCGGAGATTTTCTCTCAATGGGAACTTTGAGCATATGCCCGAATTTAAAGAGACCAAAAATTTCCCCGGACCTTGTGACAACCTTCATGATTTCCCTATTAGACAATGGGGACCTCTTTTGTTTGCAGGCCTGTCACCAGAATTCGATTTTCAGACGGTGATAGAGAAAATGGACCAACGTGTAGGGTTTATGTCTTTTAATAAATTAGTTCACGATCCTAGAAGAGATAAGGACTATGTGATCAATGCACATTGGGCCTTGTATTGCGACAATTACCTGGAAGGTTTTCATATTCCCTTTGTGCACGACGACTTAAATGCAGTACTCGATTATGGAGATTACGAAACCATTTGCTTTGATCATTGCAATGTTCAAATTGGATATGCAGAAGGTTCCGAAGACGTTTTTGACCTACCAGAAGGCCATATAGACCACGGGAAAAATATTGCAGCTTATTACTTTTGGGTTTTTCCTAATATGATGTTTAATTTCTACCCCTGGGGCCTTTCGGTCAACCTGGTGCAACCCCTGGAACTCCATAAGACCAAGGTCTCCTTTGTTACGTATGTGATAAATCCGGAGAAGCTAGATAAAGGTGCCGGTACCGGCTTAGATAAAGTTGAAATGGAAGATGAAGCGGTGGTAGAAGGAGTCCACAAAGGGATCCGTTCTCACTATTACAAGGCAGGTCGGTTTTCCCCAACACGGGAACAAGGCGTTCATCATTTTCATTCCCTTCTGGCAACATTTATGAACCGGGAATCCTTTTAAAAATTAATAAGAATACTTCGGAATATCTTACATACCCCATTGATTAGTTATCGTCCTTTAAGTACCTTTGACAAAAATAATACGCAATGAGGCCCGATCTTTTTGAAGCTCCAGATTATTACCAACTAGACGACTTGCTAAGCGACGAACATCTGTTAGTGCGCGATGCGGCAAGGCAGTGGGTAAAACGAGACATTTCTCCGATCATAGAAGAATATGCCCAAAAGGCAGAATTTCCCAAGCAGATCATAAAGGGATTGGCAGAAATAGGGGCGTTCGGACCTTACATTCCTGAGGAATACGGTGGCGCGGGTCTGGATCAGATAAGTTATGGTCTTATCATGCAAGAAATAGAGCGGGGAGATAGTGGAGTGCGTTCTACGGCATCCGTGCAATCTTCTTTGGTGATGTATCCAATTTTTACCTACGGATCGGAAGAACAACGTAAAAAATACCTGCCAAAGTTGGCAACCGGTGAATACATGGGCTGTTTTGGTCTTACTGAACCAGATCATGGGTCTAATCCCGGGGGGATGGTCACTAATTTTAAGGATAAAGGGGATCATTATCTCTTGAATGGGGCCAAACTCTGGATCTCAAATTCTCCTTTCGCAGACATTGCTGTAGTATGGGCCAAGAACGAGGAAGGACGAATCCACGGCCTGATTGTTGAACGAGGAATGGAAGGGTTTTCCACTCCGGAAACACATAATAAATGGTCCTTACGGGCATCTGCTACAGGTGAGCTCATTTTTGACAATGTAAAGGTTCCCAAAGAAAATTTACTTCCGGGGAAAAGTGGTTTGGGTGCTCCCTTGGGCTGTCTGGATTCTGCTCGCTACGGAATAGCCTGGGGCGCTATTGGTGCAGCTATGGATTGCTATGATACTGCCCTTCGCTATGCTAAGGAAAGGGTTCAGTTTGGGAAACCTATCGCTGCTACCCAATTGCAACAGAAGAAACTGGCTGAAATGATTACGGAGATCACCAAGGCTCAATTACTCGCTTTCCGTTTGGGACAGTTAAAGAATGAAGGCAAAGCCACCACCGCGCAGATCTCCATGGCGAAACGAAACAATGTAGAAATGGCGATCACCATAGCCCGAGAGGCCAGGCAGATACTGGGTGGAATGGGTATTACAGGGGAGTACAGTATTATGCGTCATATGATGAATCTAGAATCTGTACTTACCTATGAAGGGACCCATGATATTCATCTATTGATCACCGGAGCCGATATTACCGGATTTCAGGCCTTTAAATAGACAGCTTTATTTACCTAGGATACGACCAACCGAATTAGCCAGTTCTTCTTTATTTGCTAGGGTTTTTTGAGCTACCGTAAAAAGGCTGATACTTCGATCTAAGTTTTGATCCGGATATTGTATCTGGTAGTAAAGATCATTATTCAAATAATCGGTCAAGGCACGTATACCATGAAGGAATGGCATAAGTATAGCTCCGTAAGAAAGTGCCAATTTCTCTGCTGAGGTTAGTTCCAGACCACTTTCCTTGAGTCCTTTAAGGAACGAATCGGCCATAGAAAGATTGAACGAAATTTTGGTTACATCTTTTTCATCCTCCTCACTGGGATTCACCAAAGTTCGTAACGCATCTCCAAAATCGCAATGAAAATATCCGGGCATTACGGTATCCAGATCAATCAAACACAGAGCTTTCCCGGTTTCTTTTGAAAAGAGGAAATTGTTGAGCTTGGTGTCGTTATGACATATTCGCAGAGGGAGATCTGAGGGTATATCACTATGTATATTTTTTACTATTGCTTCGGCAAGCAAGATCCATTTTTCTGCTTTTTTAATGCGCGTTGGAGAAGCATTCTTCCGTGCATCGGAAAATTCTGTCAGCCTTTTTTCCAGCGAATGAAAACCGGGAATGGTTTCTGAAAGACCAGCTTTGGGCACATCTTTTAATAATCTGTGAAAGATCCCAAGAATTCTCCCTGCTTCTTTTGCAATCGCCCTATTATTGGTAGTATTGTATGAGATACTTTCCGGGACATAGGTCATTAGTCGCCAGTATTCCCCTTCCGAATCTCTGTACAGCGGAGTTCTTGCTTTGGTCGGCATCAGATCTACTGACGTATAGTCTTTGTGATATAAATAGGGTAGTATGGCTTGCAGATTGTGCATCAGGGTCTCAATATCCTGAAATACATTTTTATTGAGGTGCTGCAGCAAGTATTTGGGCTGGCCTGCATCTGCTATTTTGAAGCTGTGGTTTATATATCCCTGTATTAAGGGCGTAATTTCATAGCGCTTGCGTTCAATGACAAAATGTTCCAGTGCCTTTTCCGCAAGTCTGCTTTCCATAAAGCGACGATTAGTGAATATTTAATTCCAAAGTGGCGATCTGTAATGCCCTTCCAAGGTCATATATTGAAGCTGTGACATTGCTTTCTCCTTGTCATCCGCATAGGTTACTCCAAACCACATGCTCTCTGAAGGAATCACCTCAACCCTGGTTTTCCCCGCCTGTAACATTGCCTGGATGACAAAAGGAAGGTAAACCTCACCTTTTTCCATATTTTCTCCTTCTTCCAGAAAACTCCTAATGTCTTTTTCTATTTGGTCGAAAATGCCAGGTCTGCAAACCCAAAAGTTCATGCTCACCATTTCATCACCGGTAAATTTAATACCAGTATCGGTGTCAATTATCTCACTTTTTTGCTGTTCAATCGCAGTGCGTTCTACAACAGAAAGCAGTTCTTTCCCATTTTGTTTACAGACACCTCTGGATACGGAGCCATATTCGGATAGGGTATCTTTCAGGGTATAGGCCACTAGTCCAAAAGAATTGTCCTTTGGATTGTCAAAAATAAAGTTGGCAGCATTCTTATAGGCCTGTTTCCCGTAATAATCATCAGCATTGATCACAGCAAAAGGGCCTGAAATAACTTTACGCGCAGACCATACTGCATGAGCTGTACCCCATGGCTTCGCTCTTTCTCCCTCAAAACCAATCCCTTCAGGGAGGTCGCTCAATTCCTGAGAGACTACATCTAGAGCTACTGTAGCCGGAATTTTAGAAGACAAATAATCTTTTAAGAATGTTACATTATCCTTCTGGGTTACCACTACAATATGATCAAAACCGTTTTCAAGGGCATCGTAGATACTGAATTCCATCAGAAATTCTTCCTTTGGGCCTAATCCATCAAATTGTTTTAGTTTTCCATATCTGCTACCTCTTCCGGCGGCCATTAATAATAAGGTCATTATAATTTGTTTTGGTCGCAAAAATAAGTTTTTAAGTTGCAAATCCCGCCCTGTCCATAAGAAATTCATAAATTGAGTTTCTCTTTTAATAACATCTTACATATGAGCAGCAGAAGAAATTTTATTCGAAATACGGCCATCGCGACTGCCGGGATGAGTGTGCTTCCTACATTAGCATCTACCATGTATGCATCCCCTTCCAAAGAAGAACTCAATGTAGGGTTAATAGGCGTTGGCCTCCGTGGCACCAATCATCTGAAAAATCTTCTTTTTCGCACAGATGTACGCATCACTGCACTTTGTGACATAGACCCTGAACGCATCGAAATAGGGAAGCGATTGATGGCAGAAGCCGGGAAAAAGACCCCGGCCATCTTTGGGAAGGATCCCTTAGACTACCTTAATTTACTGGCATTAAAAGAGGTAGATGCAGTAATTATTGCAACTCCCTGGTTATGGCATACAAGAATGACCGTAGATGCCATGAAAGCAGGGAAATATGCCGGGGTAGAAGTGTCTGCGGCAAATACCTTGGAAGAATGCTGGGATCTGGTAAACACTCATGAAGCCACTGGAACACACATGATGATACTGGAAAATGTAAATTACCGAAGAGATGTCCTGGCGGTATTAAATATGGTGAAACAGGGAATTTTTGGAGAACTGGTTCATTTCAGATGCGGGTATCAGCACGATCTGAGAGAAGTGAAATTCAACAATGGGAAACAGCCCTACGGCGGGGGAGTAGAGTTTGGTGAAAAAGCTATTTCCGAAGCCAGTTGGCGCACAGAACATTCCGTAAAACGCAATGCAGATGTCTACCCCACCCATGGCCTGGGTCCGGTGGCGGTGATGGCAGATATCAACAGGGGAAATAGGTTTTTATCCCTTACATCCCATGCCACAAAAGGTATTGGCTTGCATAATCATATCGTAAAACAAGGAGGGAAAGACCACCCCAATGCGAGTGTTACCTTTAAGCAGGGAGATGTAATAACGACCACCATAGATACGGCCAAAGGGGAAACCATCATCATTACCCATGATTGTAACTTGCCCAGACCGTACTCTTTAGGGTTCAGGGTACAGGGGGCAAACGGTTTATGGGAGGTAGATGGCAACCGGATGTATATTGAAGGAAGATCGGAGCCCCATAGATGGGATGAAGCCGATGCATGGCTGGCCGAATACGACCATCCATTGTGGAAAAAATACGGTGAATACGCCGCAGGTGCCGGGCATGGGGGAATGGACTTCTTTGTGTTGAATTCCTTTATAGAGTCGGCAAAAGCCAATAGTGCACCACCCATGGATGCGTATGATGCAGCTGCCTGGAGTGCCGTAACACCTTTATCGGAGGCATCCATACTGCACAAGGGAGAACCCCAGGATTTTCCAGATTTTACACGAGGTCTATGGATGAAAAGGCCCCCCTATAATTGGATGAAGAATACGTATTAAATGAAAATTTTACTTCCTGATGGGTCCTGGATACCACCTTCTGATTAGATGATTTATATCATATTTTAGGATAACAAGTCCGTGTATTTTTGAATAAACTGTTATTTCATGCCTAATCTTATTCAAAAATACAATGTTCAGGGTCCCCGATATACGAGTTATCCTACGGTTCCGTATTGGGATATTAAATCGTTTTCAGGAAAAAATTGGAAACAATCCACACAAAAAAGTTTTGAAGAAAGCAATGCATCAGAGGGCATAAGCCTCTATATCCATTTGCCTTATTGTGAGAGCATGTGTACGTTTTGTGGGTGTCATAAACGTATTTCCAAGCGGCATGAGGTAGAGATGCCTTATATAAAAACGGTATTAAAAGAATGGCGTTTGTATTGTGATATATTTAGTGCTAAGCCTATTATTAAGGAACTGCACCTGGGAGGCGGTACCCCAACCTTCTTTGCCCCGGAACACTTAAAAATGCTGATAGACGGGATCTTTCGACATGCGGAAAAAGCCGATAATCATGATTTTAGTTTTGAAGGGCATCCCAACAATACTACCAGAGAACACTTACAAACCTTATTCGATCTGGGATTCAGACGAGTGAGTTACGGGGTACAGGATTACAGTGAAAAGGTGCAAAAAGCTATTCACAGAATTCAACCTTTTGAAAATGTAAAAAGAGTGACTGAGTGGTCCAGGGAGATTGGGTATACCTCCGTAGGACACGACATAATTTTTGGACTTCCGCATCAGCAAATAGAAGACATTAGGGAAACCATAGACAGGACTAGCGAACTAAGACCAGACAGATTAGCATTTTATAGTTATGCCCACGTGCCTTGGTTGAAGGGGAATGGTCAACGAGGTTTTAAGGAAGAAGACCTGCCTGGGGCAGAAGAGAAACGGCATCAATACGAATTGGGAAAGGAATTACTGACTCAGGCCGGCTATTACGAAATAGGCATGGATCATTTTGCCCTCCGGAGCGACTCGCTTTATAAGTCCTTTGCAGCTAGAACTATGCATCGTAATTTTATGGGCTATACAGATTCCAAGACCCAGCTAATGGTAGGGTTGGGGGCATCTAGTATTAGCGATAGCTGGTATGGTTTTGCTCAAAACGTAAAAAGCATTGAAGAGTATCAACACCTGGTGGCTCACGATATTATACCTATCTACAGAGGGCATCTGCTTTCTGCAGAGGATCTGATAATTCGCAGGCACATACTTAACCTGATGTGCAGAATGGAAACCTCCTGGGAAGAGGAAAGTTTGAAATTTAACGACTTAGAGCTTGTTCTGGACCATTTACAAGAAATGGAATTAGACGGTTTGGTAAATACTAATAATAGCAAACTTTTCGTTACAGAAGCAGGAAGACCTTTTGTACGTAACGTATGTATGGCATTTGATCTCTTAATGCATAGAAAAGCTCCGGAAAAAAGAGTATTTTCAATGACCATTTAATCTTTTAAAAAGAACTCATGAAAACAATTATTGTCCCAGTAGATTTCTCAGAACAGTCCGGATATGCTCTCAAAGTAGCCGCATCCTTAGCTAAAAAGCAGAAGCTAGAGATTTTAGTACTGCATATGCTCGAGTTAAATGAGGCTATGCTTACCTCAACGGAGGGATTTCATCCGGAACAAACAGTTTTCTTGCTCAAAATGGCGGAGAAAAAATTAAACACCTTTTTAGATAAGGACTATCTAAAAGGATTGAAGATCACTCCGGTCATTAAGCATTTTAAAGTTTTTGGCGAGGTAAATGAGATCGCTGAGAAACACAATGCCGATCTGATAGTCATGGGATCCCATGGTAGTGATGGGTTAAGGGAGATCTTTGTGGGATCTAATGCTGAAAAAGTAGTAAGACATTCTGATATACCAGTACTTGTGGTAAAGGATGAATTAAAGGATTTTAAAATTGATAATTTTGTTTTTGCGTGTAATTTTAAAAGCGAAAGTCTGGCCGCTTTCCAAAAAGCACGCAAGTTTGCTACCTCTTTGGGTGCAAAACTACATCTGGTGTACATCAATACCCCTGGAGACGACTTCCTGAGTCATAATGACTCTTTGGAAAAGATAAATACGTATTTGCAAAAAGCCGGAGCCGGTCTGGAAGCTACGATCTACAATGATTACAGTGTGGAAAAAGGAGTATTAAATTATAGCGAAAGTATTCATGCCGATCTAATTGGTATACCTACCCATGGCAGGAAAGGACTTTCCCATTTTTTCATGGGCAGTATCGGAGAAGATATTGCCAATCATTCCAAGATTCCGGTAATGACCTTTAAAATATAAGGGACAAGCAATAATTTATACTAAAAAGGGTGCCAAAGAAGCACCCTTTTTATTTGTGCACTATACTAATTTCATCTGCAACGGATCCCATTTTACTGGCATCCCCCTCTGATAACTTTCATTTGCTAATAAAGCCGCCCCACCAGCACGAAGTCCAAAAGTGGGGTCCTGGATAATTGTTCCTTGTCCTCGAATGGCATTAAAAAAGGAGAGGAAATGATCGTAATGCCCCCCTTTATAATCATAAGGTGCCTTCCATACGGTTTCACCTGTGGTAAGTGCATCGGCCCTCTTTTCCAGATCCATGGCGGCATATGCTTTGGCTAATTCCTTCTGTTCTGCTTCCGTATAAGCTATCATTGAATAATCTCCGGGGATCTTACCGAGCTTACTTCGCTTAAGAGTAACCGAATTCTGTCCTACCTCCATGGCCCCTTCAGTTCCAATAAGTCTGAATCCCCCTGAATCCCCAGAACCTGCGATAAAATTTACCCGGAAGGAGGCATTAAAAGCAGCATGTGTGGGTGTTTTGGGATAGTCGTAAAAGGTAAGGGTCACATCGGGTACATCCCGGCCATCATTCCAGTATCGCAGGCCACCAGTAGACAAAGCCCTGTTAGGACCCTTAGAATCCAGGATATAATGGAGAGTAGAAAAAGCATGTACAAAGAGATCGCCTGCCACTCCTGTGCCATAATCCTTATAATTCCGCCACCTGAAAAAACGTGTAGCATCAAAGGGCTGTTGAGGTGCATTTCCCAAAAAAGTATCAAAATCTACTGATTGTGGATTGGCATCCCCGGGTATGGGATATTGCCAGGCGCCTTCTGCAGAATATCGGTCGTTGTACATGTCAAGAAGTACTATCTCACCAATAGCCCCTTCCAGATATAATTGCTTTGCTTTTTCATTCCCAAGGGATGACATTCCCTGACTCCCGATCTGACAAATTGCCTTAGAGTTTTTTTGTGCAGTTATGATCTGTGCCCCTTCCTCAAACTTTTGTACCATGGGCTTTTCGCAATAAACAGCTTTACCAGCACTTAAAGCATCAATGGTGATCTTGGTGTGCCAATGGTCTGGGGTGGCAACGATCACTGCATCCACATCATCACGGGAGAGGATCTCCCTGTAGTCCCGGGTTGTAAACAATTCATTTCCCCAAAGTTCCCTGGCTCTCGCCAGTCGGCCTGTGTAGAGATCACAAACTGCCACCAATTGAACTCCTGGCACCTGTAAGGCGGTGCTAGTATCATAAATACCTTGTATCCCTGAGCCTATAAGGGCCAGATTAATGGCATCATTTGCAGTGTAATTTTGCGAAGGGTATTCTCTTTTTAGCAGCAGTTCCTGGCTTCCGGGCGCTGCGATGATATAGGGTGCACTTCCCAATGCAGCACTGCCCAGTGCAGCCTTTTTCAGGAAGGACCTGCGCGACTTATTTTTTTTCATAATACGAAGGGTCTAAGGCTCAATAAGAAAGAAAGATACGTTTTTTTTGGATTTTGAAGTTTGCTTAACGAGACAAAAAGGAAGTGCCTTTTTTAAGGTCGAGTGCAAGCTCACCAATGGTCATTTTTTTCAAAGTACTTAAAAGAGCCGTCCTTGTGGGACTTACATATTCGTGAAGGGGACAGGGATGTGCTGCATTACATTCATCTATCCCGAGAACACAAGATTCAATTCGTTGATTTCCATCAATTACTTCTATGACCCTGAATACTGGCAATTCTCTATTCTCTTTGGTCAGAAAATACCCGCCTTTAGGTCCTTTTGTAGCAGAAATAATATTGTGCTTGGAGAGGGCTTGTAATAGTTTCGCCAAATACGCCTTGGGGACCTGTGTAGGTTCACTGAGTTCTCTTACCATTAGTTTATGCGAGATATCGGTTTTATCTGCGAGATACAATACGGCTTTTAATGCGTATTTACTTGAATTACTTAGCATATATTTTGTCTTAAGGCACGGGTTAAATTAAATATAAAAATATAAAAAGATATTAATATCCGAAATATGATTTTTATCATATTATATACCCTACCTTCCTAATAAATTTGACAATAATTTTAACTCTAATCAAATGAAATCAATTTTGAAAAGTATGGCCTTGGTATTTTTTTTACTCCTCATAAGTTGTGTGGGAAAGGAAGAGAAAAAAGAAGGCTTTAGCGTAGATAGAAGCAAAGCTACAGAGCAATCATCTGAAGCATCTTCTGCGACTGATGCAGTTCCTGCTTCCAAGCGCATTACCCTCGAAGAGAAAGGGGTAGGGCAGATTAAAGAAATTACCCTCGACCCTCAAATTAACACCGAAATGGCTGCAGCCGGTGAAGCTATTTTTAAGTCCAATTGTACGGCTTGTCATAAGATCGACAAGCGATTTATTGGACCTTCTCCCAAGGGTATCCTGGAAAGAAGAAGTCCGGAGTGGATCATGAACATGATCCTAGACCCCAAGTTAATGACCGAAGAAGATCGCTGCGCCAAGGACCTTCTTATTGAATTTAACGGAGCTGCCATGGCCAATCAGAATTTAACGGTAGAAGAGACCCGTTCCATCTTAGAATATTTCAGAACCTTATAATAACTAATCCGATGAAAAGAATACAAAAATATTTAGTGTTGAGTGCCGCTTTTCTATTAGTGGGAATTGTTTCAAATTGTAAAAATGAGGCCAAATCAGAAACATCTACGGCAACCTCTGCCGAGGAAAACACGCAAAAACAAGGACAAGCTTTTATTAAGGACGATCTTTCCGCCCCTACCGTATTAGACATTGCCATCAGTTCACCAGATCATACCACCCTGGTGGCAGCTGTACAGGCGGCTTCACTAGAAAATGTTTTGGTAAATGCGGGACCACTTATGGTTTTTGCCCCAACTAATGAGGCATTTGCGGCTCTTCCCGAAGGAACTGTAGAGGATCTCTTAAAGCCAGAAAACAAAGATGCGTTGGCCAATATTCTAAAATATCATGTAACACCGGGAAACTATTCCAAAGAATTCCTGAAAAAGTTTAAAAAACTGGGTCAGGCCAATGACCAAAGTGTGATGATAGAAGTAAAGGGAGATGATGTATATGTAGGCGGCGCCAAGATCATAGCAAGCATCAGCGGAGGTAATGGGATTGTTCACGTAGTGGATAAAGTGATGCTACCTCCTTCAGAATAACAAGGAAACAACTATAAATACACATATAAACAACTAAATTAAACAAGATGAAAAAAGTAAATTATGTTGCGGTGATTCTGATGGGGTTTGCCATGTTCCTAACGGGTTGCAACAATAAAGATTCTGGTACTTCAGGGGCCCTCTCCTCCGGAGCCGCTGAAAAAGTCTATGTGGCACCGGGCGAGCAAGATGAATTTTATGCCTTCCTCTCCGGAGGCTATAGTGGAAATATTACGGTATACGGTCTGCCTTCGGGAAGGATGTTCAAGGAGATCCCGGTATTTTCACAATTTCCAACTTCCGGATATGGGTATTCTGAAGAGACTAAACCGATGTTAAATACTTCCTTTGGTTTTATCCCCTGGGATGATGCCCACCACCCGGATATCTCCCAGACAAATGGGGAATTAGACGGCAGATGGATCTTTATCAATGGGAATAATACCCCCAGAATAGCCCGTATTAGCCTAACAACCTTCGAGACAGAAGAGATCATGGAGGTGCCCAATAGCGCTGGCAACCACAGTTCATCTTTTATCACTGAAAATACGGAATACGTAGTTGCGGGAACCAGATTCTCTGTTCCTGTTCCTCAACGCGATATGCCTATTAATGAATACAAGGGCAACTTTAAAGGAGCCCTGTCCTTTATTAGTGTGGCACCAGAGAATGGTCGTTTAAATATGGAATTTCAAATATTGATGCCTGGTTTTGATTATGACCTCTCTCATCCCGGAAGAGGGAAATCGCACGGTTGGTTCTTCTTTACAACCTATAATACCGAGGAAGCCAATTCACTCCTGGAAGTCAATGCTTCTCAAAACGACAAGGACTTTATTGCTGCGATCAATTGGAAGAAAATAGAAGAATACGTAAAGAATGGTGGAGGGACCAAAATGGCCGCCAATTATGCACACAATGTCTATGATGAAGAAACTCACACAGGCACCTCTACCATGTTAAAAGAAGTACTTACAGTGAACCCTACGGATGTACCTGGAGCCATCTTCTTTTTGCCAACACCAAAATCGCCTCATGGTTGTGATGTAGATCCCACCGGGCAATACATCATAGGCAACGGAAAGTTATCTGCAGATCTGACGGTGCATTCCTTCGACAAAATGATCGCCGCTATTGAGGGTGAGAAATTTGATGGTGAAGCATACGGGATTCCTATTTTGAAGTTTGAAGATGTACTTGCAGGTACTGTAAAAAGTGGTGGTCTTGGACCATTACATACCGAGTTTGACGGCCAAGGAAACGCCTATACTACCTTCTTTATTTCTTCAGAAGTGGTAAAATGGAAACTTGGAACTTGGGAGGTCATAGACAGAAAACCAACCTTCTATTCCGTAGGTCACCTAATGATCCCCGGAGGTAACTCAAGAAAACCATTTGGCAAGTATGTAGTTGCCATGAATAAGATCACCAAGGACAGGTATTTGCCAACAGGGCCAGAGATGGAACATTCCGCTCAGCTTTATGATATCTCCGGTGAAAAAATGGAGCTACTCTCCGATTTTCCAACCCACGGGGAACCCCACTACGCCGCTGGTTGTCCTGCAGAACTACTCGCTCCAAAGTCGCAAAAGATTTACCGGCTTGATGAGAACAAGCATCCGTACGCTACACTTACGCCTGATAAGGCAAGAGTTGAACGCGATGGGAACGAAGTACACATTTATATGTCTACCATACGGAGTCACTTTACCCCCGATAACATAGAGGGTGTGAAGGTAGGCGATAAGGTATATTTCCATATTACCAATCATGAACAAGATTTTGATGTGCCACACGGATTTTCCATCATAGGTCAGAATACCTCTGAACTCTTAGTGATGCCGGGACAAACCAAAACCTCTGTTTGGGAGCCTAAAAAAGTTGGGGTATGGCCATTCTACTGTACAGATTTCTGTTCTGCATTGCATCAGGAAATGCAAGGCTATGTAAGGGTATCGCCTGCAAGCTCTAACATTGAACTCTCCTGGTCTTTGGGGGATTAGTGTGGTAATTGCCCCATCACAAGATTGAACTAAAAGCGGGTAGCTTTAACGGTTATCCGCTTATTATAAGCAAGTTGTTGCTAACTAGTATGCACATACAGAAGTTTTTTAATATAAAGGAGAGATGAAAAAAGCGAGTATTCTAATGATAATAGGTCCTTTATTCTTACTGGGATTATATGTCTTTCCCTTGTGGAACATCATGTTAGGTGCGCCTCAATATCCAGATCCTCTGGGGATGAATATCCATATCAATGGGATAAGAGGCGTAAATGAATTCGACATTCAGAATATTGATGGCCTTAATCATTACATAGGAATGAAGACCCTGCCTAAGCCAGAAGAAATGTGGGAGTTTAGTACATTTCCCATAGTCATTGGCATCATGATTTTTCTGGGATCGCTCGTTGGAGTTTTAGGATTACTAGGGAAGGTAAGTTATCATTGGTTTTTAGGTTGGTTTATACTGATGTCTGTGTTAGGAGCTATGGGCATGTACGATTTTAATGCCTGGATGGTAGATTATGGGACCAATCTGGATCCCCATGCCATTATGAAACTTGCCAATCCGGACGGTACACCTATGACCTATAAACCGCCACTTTTGGGACATACAAAAATGCTGAATTTTGACGTAACTTCCTTGCCTTCAACAGGGGCATGGTTAATGTTTACGGGAATGATGCTCACGGTAGCGGCCTTCTTTGTAGGCAGAAAGCATCGAGGATCCGGAATAAAAGTTAGCAGTACATAAAGAAAAAGAAAAATACAGAGAGATGAAAGCAACCTATGGTATTTTTGTTATACTTCTTTTGGGATTAGCCTCCTGTAGTGTTCGTCCACAACCTATTAACTATGGTAGTGATGGGTGTCAGTACTGCAGTATGACCATTGTAGACAAACAACATGCAGCCCAATATGTCACCCACAAGGGGAAGGTATTTAAGTTTGATGCTACGGAATGTATGATGAACACCCTAAGGGAAGTAGACCGGGAATCAATAGCGCTTTACCTGGTAAATGATTTTGAAACGCCCGGGGAATTGATCAATGCCACAGAAGCTACTTATCTTATCAGTAAAAATATTCCGAGTCCGATGGGGGAATATCTCTCCGCTTTCAAGAATAGAGAGGTTGCCGAAAGAGTGCAGGCTGCTAACGAGGGAATTCTTTTAACATGGACAGAATTACAGCAACGATTTAAGGATAAAACTGTTTTAATGCAATAACTATGTACACGATTAGCGATGAAATAAAAACCCAGCAATTCCAGAATCTTCAGGTAAAGAAATTGGTTCAAAAACCTTCTCTCGAAATTCTCAGTATTGCCCTCGAGAAAGATGCGCTCTTCCCGGAGCACACTTCACCAAGGGATGCAGAATTGGTGGTGCTGGAAGGAGCCATTGAATTTCATATTAACGGAACAATCTACGCCCTTAAGACCCAACAGCATTTTAATTTTCCAAAAGAAACTGCTCATTGGGTGGTGGCCAGAGAAGATTCTAAATTTTTGATTATTCGATAGCTCCACCTATGAAATTACTGTGTTGCTTTATTGTATCCGGCTTGTTTTTTTTGGGGAAGGCTCAACAACCAAAGCTAATTGAGATTTGCCCAAGCTGCGCTGTGCAGACTATAAAAGACGGCATCTCCATAGCAGCAAGGCACGATACGTTGCTGATAAAAAAAAGTACCTATCGCGAATACAATATCATTGTTGATAAACCCCTCACCCTGCGGGGAGAAGGCTACCCTATAATCGATGGGGAAGATCAGGGGGAAATAATTAGGATCATGGCCGATAGTGTAACTGTAGACGGACTTTTTATTAAGAATGTAGGCACCAGTTATACAACAGATTGGGCAGCAATACGGGTAGTAAGAAGTGAAAATTATCTGATACAGAATGTGGTGCTCGAAAACTTATTCTTTGGAATTTATCTGGAAAAATCAAACAATGGCAGAGTCTTTAACAATAAGATCATTGGCGATGCCGTAGATGAGTACAATTCAGGGAACGGCATACAATTATGGTACTCAAAAAATGTTATGGTAGACCGCAATATTGTACAGGGTGTGCGCGATGGCATCTATCTGGAATTTTCGGATAATATCACCATCACGAATAACGTAAGCGCCAAAAATTTAAGGTATGGATTGCATTTTATGTTCTCGAACGATGATATTTATACGAACAATACCTTTGAGAACAACGGCGCGGGGGTAGCCGTCATGTTTTCGAAAAGGATAAAAATGATCGATAATACATTTCGAAAAAACTGGGGATCTGCAGCATTTGGAATGTTACTTAAGGAAATAAATGATGCCGAGATAATAGGAAATACTTTTGAAGAGAATACCATTGGGATAAATATAGAAGGCTCTAACCGAATTGAATACAAGAACAATAATTTCATAAAGAATGGATGGGCCGTTAAGGTGCTTGGGGCCTGTTATGCGAATTCTTTCACCAACAATAATTTTCTCTATAATTCCTTCGATATCTCCTATAATTCTAAAATGAATGACAATATATTTGATGGGAATTACTGGAGCAATTATACGGGTTATGATTTGAATAAAGATGGAGTGGGGGATGTACCCTACAGACCGGTGAAACTGTTTTCCTATATTGTGAATCGCACTCCCGAAACCATTATTTTATTACGCAGTTTATTTATGGACATAATCGATTTTTCTGAAAAAGTATCGCCGGTATTTACCCCGGATAAACTCCTGGATGCAAATCCACTGATGAAAAGGCACTGATGATAGAGGTAAATTCTTTGTATAAAAACTTTGGTAAGAATCAGGTACTTCAAGGACTCAACCTTACCATTGAAGAAGGTGGAATATTTGCAATCCTGGGCCCAAATGGATCGGGAAAAACGACACTGATCAAATGTATGTTGGGCATGGTACTACCAAATAAAGGCAGTATTAATATAATGGGAAAACCCATTAAGAATACCTGGCGATATCGCAGGGAGATAAATTATCTGCCACAAATCGCCAATTTCCCGGGCAACATTAAAGTAAAGGAATTGTTCACGATGATAAAAGATCTGCGGCAACAGGCAGACAGGCAGGAAGAACTGATTGCACTTTTTGAATTAGAATCTTCTATGAACAAAAGATTAGCCACCCTCTCCGGAGGAACCAAACAAAAGGTAAATATAGTTTTGGCTTTTATGTTTAACAGCCCCTTATTAATTCTGGATGAACCTACCACAGGATTAGATCCAGCATCGCTTATACGCCTAAAAAAATTGATAAGGGAAGAGAAATCCAAAGGAAAAACCATCCTGATAAGCTCGCACATTATGCAGTTTGTAGCCGAAATTGCCGATGAGATCATTTACCTGCTAGAAGGGCAGATCTACTTTAAAGGCGGTGTTGCTGACTTGCAGAAAAAGACGGGTCAGCACAATCTTGAACACGCCATTGCGGCTATAACATCTACTCCTGCACATGGGTAAGATCTTAAAATACAGTTTCTACGATCTAATCAGAAGCAGGTGGAGCTACGTTTATTTCCTGTTCTACCTTTTGCTTGGGTTCGTTTTACTTTTCTTAAATAATGATGTATCCAAAGCGGTGATCACCCTGATGAATGTGATCATAGTCCTGGTGCCTCTAATTGGTACCATTTTTGGGATCATGTATTACTATAATTCAAAGGAATTCACAGAACTTTTGCTGGCACAACCCATTCCTAGATCTTCCATTTTTATTGGACAGTATTTAGGGGTAGCAAGTTCACTTACCTTCAGTTTGGTCTTTGGGCTGGGGATCCCTTTTGTGCTATATGGCCTTTTTAAAAGTGAGGCAATATTCGACTTTTCACTGCTGTTGGTTACCGGAGCATTTTTGACGCTCATATTTACGGCCCTGGCTTTTAATATTGCTATTTCTAACGAAAATAAGATCAAGGGTTTTGGGTATGCCGTACTTCTCTGGCTCTTTCTGGCAGTCATTTATGACGGATTATTCCTGATGTCGCTCATCGTATTTGAGCAGTATCCGCTCGACAATTTTTCCTTAGTCTCTACCATGCTCAATCCTATAGACCTTTCGAGAACACTTATCCTTTTAAAATTGGATATATCTGCTCTCCTGGGGTATACGGGAGCCGTATTTAAACAGTTCTTTGGAACGGATACAGGATTCTTCGTTTCTATGCTAATGCTTTTAGTATGGACCGCCTTGCCCATCTGGCGATTGGCCCACAAGGCTAAAAGAAAGGATTTCTAAGCAGGGAAAGGAAGGATAAAGTTTTCGTACATGCCCCTGGATGGATGTTTTTTGGTGATCAGGACAGTCCTATCTTTAAAGGTATCTATCATTTGTAAGATGGCTTGCTGGCTTTCTTTAAACGGATTGGTCTTGCCCCATGCGATCAGGATGATATCCGAAATGCGAATGGCCTCTAAGAGATGGGCTTTATTCTCCGGACCTTCATCTTCTACTAATCCCTTAAAATTTTTCGTTTGAATGCGGGCAAACTGATTTACAATTACGATCTGAGAGACCTTTTTAAATGCCTTATTTTGCTTTTGAAAAATCAACTTTTCTAAGAATTGAACAGATTTGTCTGCGAATTCAGATCCGGCAACACTGGGGTTTTGCATGATAACACATACCCTTTTCCCATTTCCCTTTCCTCTGTGGTTTAGTAACAGCTGATATCTGTAGGACCCACAAGGCGAATAAATGGCTTCCGCATCAATTTTATGTAGATGTTTATACACTATATAAAAAATAAGACCTTATTCTTTAGGTCTACTTTCATAGATTTTTAAGAATAACATAGTAGACATTTTTTGAGCTCTGTTTTTGGCCACCCAGACCAGGTCACCCGTAAATAATTCATCAAGGGTCTCAAACCATAAATTCAACCAAAGACCGAAATGCGCTGAGGTGATGGAATGGTTCATAGTAGCATCTACCTTTTGATGCACTTCAATAGGATTTCCCAGGTAGGTTCTTCGAACTAATAACTGACTTTCCCAAAAATCGGTCAGTACAACAAAATGCGATTCCCAATCCTCGATAATGGCATTAAAAATAGGCCCCAAATCGGGGTTCGTCCTTATTTTCTTATAGAAACTTGTTACCAAGAGGTAGATATCTTCCCGATTCGTAAGTGCGGGTTTTGCTTTTGTCATCTTAGAGAAAGATACGCCTAATTTTTAGGAAATATGGCTCTTTTAGGACTGTCTTTTTCTCCCAGCCACCACTTTGGCTTGCTTGCTTTTTTCACCAGATTAAACCTTTGTATAGCGTGTGTCCGTATGTGTTGAACCAGTTCTTCCACAGAGTCAGTAACAAAAAGTAATTTCATCTCTTCAGGGCTAATACTCTCGTTTTTTACCATGACCTCAATGTGTTGGCATAACTCTTTATGATATTCAGAACCAAAAATTACCACCGGGAAATTCTGGATCATTTTGGTCTGTATCAAGGTGAGCGACTCAAATAGTTCATCCAGGGTGCCAATACCCCCGGGCATTACCACAAAGGCGTATGAATATTTTAATAATAAGAATTTTCGAACAAAGAAATAGGGGATATCGATCCACCTGTGTAGGTAGGTATTGGGTTCTTGTTCAAACGGTAAAATAATATTGCACCCTACTGAATAACCCCCAGCTTCATAGGCTCCTTTATTGGCAGCTTCCATTATTCCGGGTCCACCACCCGTCATTACCGCAAATCCGAGTTTCACCATTGCGGCACCTATTTCTTCAGCACTTTTGTAATAGGGATTATCCGATTTAAATCGGGCCGAACCAAAGATCGTTACACAGGGCCCGATAAAATGCATTTTCCTAAAGCCTTTTATAAAACTCCACTGTACCCTAAAGGTAAATAACAGTTCTTTGAAACGAGACGAAGGGCCGGTTAAAGAAACCTCTTCTGCCGGTTGTAACCTATACTTAGTAAGCTTTTGGTTCATAAGGCTATGGGTACATTCACATTAGGAGATGTTTAAAGCGATATCTACCATTTGTTTAAAGCTGCTCTCTCGCTCTTTAGAAGTAGTAAATTCTTTGGTGACGAGTGAATCTGAAATGGTTAAAATAGACAAGGCTCTTACCCTGTGCTTTGCTGCGATGGTGTATAGGGCCGCGGTTTCCATTTCAACACATAAGACTCCGTAATCTGCCCATTTCTCAAAATCCTTGGGATCGTCTTCATAAAACACATCATTGGTAAGTACATTACCAGCTTTGATGGGGATACTTTTTTTATCGGCATAAGCCATTGCTTTTTTAAACAGATCGAAGTTGGCCGTGGGAGCAAAATGAGCCCTGTTAAACTTTCTGTCATTAAGTGCTGAATTTGTGGAGGCAGACATGGCCAATACCACATCCCTTAACCCAATATCTCTTTGGTAACTCCCTGCGGTGCCTACCCGTATAAGCGTCTTGGCCCCGTAGTCTGCAATGAGTTCGTGATAGTATATTAAGGCCGAAGGCACCCCCATGCCGCTGCCCTGAACGGAGATACGCCGTCCTTTATAAGTGCCTGTAAATCCCAGCATTCCCCTTACCTTATTATAACACTGGGCGTTATCCAAAAAGGTTTCGGCGATCCACTGGGCCCGCAGAGGGTCGCCCGGCAATAGGACCGTTTCGGCAATAGCTCCTTTTGGGGCATCGATATGTGTACTCATAGTATTGTTCTTATGGCGCCATCATCTGCACCCCTGAGGAGGTACCAATACGCGAAGCGCCTGCTTTAATATACGCCAAAGCTGTGGCTTTGTCTCTAATACCTCCGGAAGCTTTGATCTTTGCCTTATTTCCTACGCTGTCTTTCATGCGCTTTACAGCACTCAGGGTGGCTCCTTCAGGACCAAAACCCGTGGAGGTTTTTACATAGTCGGCCCCCGCATTCAGACAAAGATTACAAGCTTTTCCTATCTCTTCTTCTGATAAATAGCAGGTCTCAAGGATCACTTTTAGAGTGGCTTTCCCCATCATACTTTTGATGTTCTTTATTTCATCCTGGACTTTGGAATATAAACCCGATTTAAACCACCCGAGGTTTATGACCATGTCTATCTCATCAGCCCCCTGTTCTAAACAGTATGCAGTTTCCGCTATTTTTATTTCAGTAGCCATGGCCCCTAAAGGAAACCCTATGACCGCAGCCACTTTTACAGATGTGTTTTGTAACTCAGAGACAGCCAATGCCACAAAACTGCTATTAACACAAACCGCATAGAAATTGTATTGTATGGCTTCTTTACAAAGCAGCTTAATGTCTTTCTCCGTAGCCGTGGGTTTTAAGAGGGTATGATCTATATACTGATTTAGTTGCATACATTTTATGTATTATTCGCGTTCAAAGCGCTCATAGGCAGCTTTGGAAAGTGTTTCCCGGTGATCAGGGTGAGCGATCCCAATAAGTGCCTTGGCCCTTTGATGTAAATTCATTCCAAACAGGTTTACCACCCCATATTCTGTGGCTACATAATGAACATGGGCCCGGGTTGTGGTAACCCCCGCCCCATTCTTTAACAGGGGCGTAATCTTGGAGATCCCTTTTTTGGTTTGAGATGTAAATGCGAATATAGGTTTACCACCCCAAGATAGTGAAGCCGCCCGTATAAAATCCATTTGTCCTCCCACTCCCGAAAACTGTTTTGTACCCACACTATCAGCACAGATCTGACCGGTAAGATCTATCTCTATGGCACTGTTAATGGCCGTAACTTTTGGATTTTGAAGAATCACATTTGTATCATTGGTATAGGCCGCCTCTTTAAAATTAACTATGGGATTGTCATCAACAAAGTCATATAATTGCTGTGTGCCAGATGCAAAACAAGTTACAATTCTTCCTGATTTTAATGTCTTTTCTTCGCCAGTAATTATACCTTTTTCTACCAAAGGAAGCAGTCCGTCCGAAAACATCTCGGTATGTATTCCCAGTCTTTTATGGCCATATAAATTGGTTAAAACGGCATTAGGGATGTTGCCAATTCCCAGTTGTAAGGTGGCACCATCTTCTATAAGTTCAGCCACATTTTTTCCAATTTGATGTTCTATCTCAGATATTGGTGCCATTTCATGAGTATGCAGTGATTCATTAAGCTCAAAGGCAGCATTGATCTCAGAAATGTGGATGATCCCATCTCCATGGGTTCTGGGAACTCGAGTATTTACCTGGGCGATGACCAATTTGGCAGTTTTTATGGCGGGTAATGTTACATCTACCGAAACCCCAAGGGAGCAATACCCATGCTTGTCCGGAGGTGATACCTGAATTAGTGCCACATCCAGGGGTAGGATATTCCTCCTGAACAACAGATGGATCTCACTTAGGAATATTGGAATATAGTCGCCCTTATTCGTGTTTACGGCATTTCGGACATTCCCTCCTACAAAACAGCTGTTGATGGTAAAAGCACTATTGTAAGGCGAACGCGCATAATTTACCTCGCCTTCCGTATGGATCGAAATAATTTCTACATTCTTTAATTCCTTATATCGATCTGCAATGGCATTGATTAATGTATTTGGGGTCATCGCGGCCCCTTGTAAAAAGACACGATCACCAGATTTAACAAGGGCGGCCGCTTCGGTCTTTGAGACAATCTTCATGATATTATATTTAAGTATGTTGTTTAAAAGTGGCCTCAGCCATTATGGTTGGTGACATTCTATTTGAGTGCTGACTACATTTGTCATCGGTTTTGGAGATACATATGGTATGCCCAATCCCAAGCCTCTGAGAATAAATAGAATTCCAACAAGCACTACAAAGATGGGTATAAGTTGCCGGATTCTTTTGCGTGCCGGAGTTTTTAAAAGTTTCCCCAAAAAAGCTGCACTGGTCATTAAGGGAACCGTCCCTATGCCAAATAAGACCATATAAAGGGATCCTTCTAGGGGAGAAGCCATTGCGATTGATGCGAAAAGAGCCATATAGACCAGGCCACATGGTAAAAAGCCATTTAGGAATCCGATAGTTACAAAGGTATCTGCGGTGCGCTTTTTGAGTAAGGTACCCAGCCGAGATTTAAGACCGGAAATTAGACGGTAGACAGGTTTTGAGATCCGGAAAGTGTTCAACTTTTTCTGAGGGATCACCATAGCCAATATCATCAGAATCCCCATTCCGATAGACAGATATTGCTGGGCACCAAAGAGGTATAGTCCCTTGCCAAAAAAACCGAAGGCCAAACCAAGAAGGGCATAAGCACCCATTCTGCCCAGGTGATATACTAAAACTTGCATGGACATTTTGAATTTATCTTCCCTGTCCAGGGGAAGCATAAAGGCAATAGGGCCGCACATGCCAACGCAGTGTAAACTTCCCATTAGGCCCAGTAAAAAAGCTGTGTATACCATAGACTAGCTTAATAGGTCATGCTTTTTTTGACAAGGTAATTCTTGCCATCATAGGTCCAGCGTATTGTAATGTCCCAGCGACCATCCAACAAACGTTTGTCAGGTATGAGCAAATGTGCATTGGATAAACTTATAGGTAAGTCAAAATCCAAGTGTTTATTGGATGGTCTGTAAAGGGACACTATACCATCTATTTTAGTTGCATCCATTTCTTTAGGAAATCGGATCTGCAGTCCTTCTTCAATTCTTTTGAGCTGTAATTGGGTTGGAAGTGCATTCGCTTCTTTTTCCGCGTCTATTTCCTTTTGAAATGACAGCTCTTTCTTGTAATAATCTTCGGTTACGAGGTCATGGTTCGCCCTGTTATCTGTGTTCATCCGAACCACAAAAAACATGATAAAGCTAATAAACCCTATAAATGATAAAACAATTCCTGTTCCCCAATTTATTTTCATACTGTTATTCTATTTTTCCCTTTTAAGTACTTTAATTATATCTCCTTGGTGCTAGAAAACGAGTGGTAGCTGTTTCTATTAGCTTGTCACCGCTGTAAACCCCGATTTTGAGTTTGTCTTTTTCTCCATTGAGGGCCGCTGCATTGATGTCTATAAACAATGTGCCTTCTGCAAGTTCTTCGGCTTCCACACTAAAATTTTTGTGGGTTACCACGTTAATTTCACCTTTATGTGAGAGCAATTTAAAGCTTACATCGGATACCTCTTTAGTAGTCTTGTTAATGAGTTTAAATGTATAGACATTGCTGATGATATTCCCTTCCTTACGTTCGTATAATTGTCCAGGAAGCCTAAGAATATTGGCTTCCAGGTCATTTCTTAAAAACAACATGCCTACGAGTACCCCAATCAAAATGAACAGTACTGCCGAATATCCTTTTAGTCTGGCGTTAAATTTAAAGGGTGCCTTTTTTTCAATATTATCTTCACTGGCATATCTGATAAGTCCTTTTGGCTTGTCTATCTTTTCCATGATAGTGTCGCATTCATCAATACAGGCAGTGCAGTTCACACATTCTAGCTGGGTACCATTCCGGATATCTATCCCGGTAGGGCACACGTGTACACATTGAAAACAGTCTATACAATCCCCGTGGCCCAGGGCATCCCTATCTTCTCCTTTTCTAAATTTCTTTCTGCCATTTTCGGCCTCACCTCTTTTGTGGTCATAAGCCACTACAATAGATTTGTTATCAAGTAATACACCCTGTAATCTTCCATAGGGGCAGGCTATGATACATACCTGTTCCCGAAACCAGGCAAAAACAAAATAAAAAACAGAAGTGAATATTAGTAAAGATACAAGGGTGCTCTGGTGTTGAAAGGGCCCATCCGTTACATATCGGACCAGGGTATCACTTCCAATTAGATAGGCTAGGAAAACATTGGCGATCAGAAATGAGATTATAAAAAAGACCAACCATTTTAGGACCCTTTTTCTGATCTTCTCCGCATTCCAGGCTTGCCGGTTTAACCGCATTTGTGCACCGCGATCCCCATCTATCCAGAATTCGATTCGTCGGAATACCATTTCCAGAAAAATGGTTTGTGGACACATCCATCCGCAAAATATCCGCCCAAAGGCAACTGTAAAAAGGGCTACAAAAATGACCCCGATTATCATGGAGATCACAAAGAGGTGGAAATCTTGCGGCCAAAATGGAAATCCAAAAATATTAAAGCGCCGTTCAAGCACATTGAACATCAGGAACTGGTTCCCGTTTACTTTTACAAACGGCGAGGCAATAAGAAACAAGAGCAACCCATAACTCACCCATTTGCGGTATTCATAGAAGCGGCCGCTGGGCTTTTTTGGGAATACCCAGGCGCGTTTTCCTTCTTCAGTTATCGTGCCAATAGAATCCCTGAACCGCTCGTCATTTGCCATTTGTATTTTAGTCTACTTCGTTATTCATTCAGTGCTACGGTGGTAGAATCAGATACCGTCTCGGAGGGAGCATTTTCATCTATGTATAGGTCCCCTTCAGCAGCTTTTGGGTTGGCCGGTGTTGTTCCTTGAAAAGTTAGTAGGTAGCTGGCAACCTGTGCCATTTCAGCCGGCTTGAGGGTTTGTTTCCATGAAATCATTCCTTTTCCGTCTCGCCCACCTTCAGAAATGGTTCTGAAAACATTCTTGATGCCACCTCCAAGGATCCAATACTGGTCCGTAAGATTAGGACCAATGCCTCCACCGCCATCTGCCATATGACAAACCACACAATTGGCCTCAAAAATGGCTTTTCCCGCACTCAGGTCAGATGCATCGGTAAGTAAGGTTACCGTATTCACATCCACCAGGTCTTTAGCCGTTTTGCGGTAGGCTTCTATGGCTGCCTGAGCTTCGGCTATCTCCATCTCGTATTCCAGTTTCTGATCGTAATCATTAAAAACATGGAAGCGGGCCAGATACACCACGCCAAACAAGATGGTGGCGTAAAAGAGATAGACCCACCAGGGCGGAAGTTTATTATCTAGTTCCCTGATACCGTCATAATTGTGATCCAGAATAATTTCACCTTCCTCCTGAATTGACTTAGAACCGAGTAGTTTGGTATACATCCTTTTCCCCCATGTCCATTCCCAGGATTTTGTTTGGGCATTGAGATAGCGTTCTTTAGCTTCTTCAGAGAGTGTTTGGAAAAGTACGTTTTCTACTGATTTAACGATAAGTTCAATGGCGATCAGAATAAGCAATACCATCAGCAGGAAGAACTGCGCAATTGGATATTCTATGAAGGCCGGCTTAGCTCCCGAATCTATAAAATACTCCATCAATCCAAAGATCAGGAAGAAAAAGAATGGGATTCTGATCCACCAGGGTGTCATATTTTTCATAGTTTATTATTTTGGTTAATTATCATCTAAGGGTAACTCACTGACTTCCTTTATGTGTTCCTTGGAGGCGGTAAATACCCACCAGAACAGCAAGGAAAAAAAGACAAAAAAGATCAAAAGGGAGATCATAGGATAGGTGGCCACCCCTTCAATACTTTCCATATAGTTTTTGACGAATTTTAGCATGATCTAGTTGTTTTCTGAGATGAGTTGATCTGTTTCTTTTACTTTAATATCGGTTCCAAGGCGTTGTAAATAGGCAATTAAGGCAACAATCTCGCGATCCTTCATTTCTATAAACTCCTGGCCGTTACTGGCGGCATACGCCTTGTCTTCCTCATATCCTCTCGCAAAATCAGGATCGGAATAGAGGTTCTTCTCTATAGAAAGGGCTTGTTCATTCATAGAGGTCACTGCATTTGTTATCTCCTCTTCTGAATAGGGGACCCCTAAGGTTACCATGGCCCGCATCTTAGCTTGAATGGCGCTGCGATCGTGCTTGTTTTGTACCAACCACTGATAGGCTGGCATTATGGAGCCCGAAGACATACTTTGCGGATCGTACATATGATTTAAATGCCAGTTATCTGAATATTTGCCTCCCACTCTCAAGAGATCGGGTCCTGTTCGTTTACTACCCCATAAAAATGGGTGGTCATAGACAAACTCCCCTGCTTTGGCATATTCTCCATAGCGTTCCACTTCGCTCCTGAAAGGGCGCACCATCTGAGAATGACAACCTACACAACCTTCCCTGATATAGAGGTCTCTACCTTCTAATTCTAAAGGTGTATAGGGTTTTACACTGGTGATGGTAGGAATATTCGATTTAACTAAAATGGTAGGAACAATCTGTATGATCCCTCCAATAAGGATGGCAACAGTAGCCAGGATTGTTAATTGTATTGGCTTTCTTTCCAACCAGGTATGGAAGGTTTCTCCCATGGTACGTCTATTGGAGACCCTTGTCAACGCAGGGGCCTCTGCAAGTTCGTCTTTAACGGCACTACCGGAGCGAATGGTAACCACGATATTGTATAACATTACGATAAAGCCTACAATATAGAGGGAGCCACCTATGGCACGCATCCAGTACATAGGCATAATTTCGTTTACGGTTTCCAGGAAGTTACCATAAACCAGGCTTCCGTCCGGGTTAAAGTCTTTCCACATTAGGGCTTGGGTAAAGCCTGCAACGTACATGGGCAGGGCATATAAGATGATTCCCAGCGTGCCTATCCAGAAATGGAAATTGGCCATAGGAGTGGAATGGAGTCTGGTTTTGAACATTTTTGGCACTAAATAATAGATCATACCAAAGGTTAGGAAACCATTCCAGGCCAGGGCACCTACATGTACGTGGGCTATGATCCAGTCACTAAAGTGGGCGATGGCATTTACGTTCTTTAGGGATAACATGGGCCCTTCAAAAGTGGCCATACCGTAACCGGTAATGGCTACCACCATAAATTTAAGGGTAGGATCTGTCCGTACTTTATCCCAGGCACCTCTCAGCGTTAATAATCCGTTGATCATCCCTCCCCAGGAAGGTGCAATAAGCATTACGGAAAAGGCCACGCCTAAATTTTGTGCCCAGTCAGGAAGAGAGGAATACAATAAGTGGTGAGGTCCTGCCCAAATATAAATGAAGATTAGGGACCAAAAATGAACTATAGATAGTTTGTAAGAGTAGACAGGCCTGTTAGCTGCTTTAGGTACAAAATAGTACATCAGACCCAGAAAAGGGGTTGTCAGGAAGAATGCTACCGCATTATGACCGTACCACCATTGAACCAGTGCATCCTGAACACCCGCATACACGGAGTAACTCTTTAATGCACTTACAGGTAGTTCCAGGCTATTAAAAATGTGGAGGACGGCAACCGTCACAAAGGTGGCCAGATAAAACCAGATAGCAACATACAAATGGCGTTGTCTTCTCTTTATCATCGTTCCGATAAGGTTCCATCCAAAGGCAACCCATATCACTGCAA
This sequence comes from Muriicola sp., assembly GCF_049669965.1. Classification (NCBI taxonomy): domain Bacteria; kingdom Pseudomonadati; phylum Bacteroidota; class Flavobacteriia; order Flavobacteriales; family Flavobacteriaceae; genus Muriicola; species Muriicola sp. The sequence continues at coordinate 29,904 of NZ_JBATLB010000298.1, forward strand.
TGGCCAGGTCTATTGGCCATTCTAATTCTGCATATTCTTTGGAAGTGGTATATCCTAAGGGCAAGGTAATGGCGGCAGAAACAATGATGGCCTGCCATCCCCAGAAATTAAGATTACTGAGAAAATCACTGAACATCCTGGCTTTTAAGAGTCGCTGGGTAGAATAATAGACCCCAGCGAAGATAGCGTTCCCCACAAATGCAAAAATAACGGCATTGGTGTGGAGCGGTCGTAGCCGGCCAAAGCTCAGCCATGATATTCCATCGGTTACGTTCGGAAATAAGAACATAAAAGCCAGTAGTAAGCCTACGAGCATGCCTATAATCCCCCAAAATAGGGTAGCATAAATAAATTTCTTTACGATCTGGTTATCGTAACTAAACTGCTGTACTTCCATAATTATAGTTGTTTTCTTTTTGAGATTGGTAATTCATTCTTTTCGTCGGGAATTGTTTTGTGGCCCTTTTCCGTCACCAGTTCATCTTCGAACAAGATCCGTACTGAAGGTGTATAGGAATCATCGTACTGCCCGCTCTTCACGGAAAAGATAAAGGCTGCAAAAAAGACAACGGCTACCACAATGCTGATAGACAGTAACACATAAATAACACTCATACCTACCTGAATTCTGGTGTAAAAGTAAAAGTGCTTGGATCGCTAAAAAATGACATAAATCAGGTTTTACTATTTTATTTTCCTCCCAAGCAGATTAGTTGCCAGAGTTGTGAATGCTACAATACTAATGGAACTAAGTGGCATAAGAATGGCCGCAACCACCGGTTCTAACTGGCCTGTTACCGCAAAATACAAGCCAACAAGATTATAAAGAAGGGATAAAACAAAACTCATTTTTATGATCTTCATAGCTTGTTTGGAGGCTTCTATATAGGCAGAGAGGTATTTAAATTTGCTCGCATCCAGGATCCCGTCACAAGCTGGAGAGAACACGTTGATATCTTCTGAAATAGCAATTCCCACATTACTTTGTGCGAGGGCACCGGCATCATTGAGGCCGTCTCCTACCATCATTACCTTTTTTCCCTGGTCCTGAAGTTCCTTTACAAAGAATAGTTTGTCATGGGGTTTTTGATTAAAGTACATGGGGGTTAAACTTGGAAGTAAGGCTTCCAATCGATGTTTTTCCCCTTCATGATCCCCGGAAAGCAAGGCAATTTCCATGGTCTTTTTTAGTCGTTCAAAAAGCGCTGAAATACCTGCCCGGTACTCGCTTTGAAAGATAAAATGACCTCTGTATGTTGAATTTGTACTGAGATGAACAACCGTCTGTGCTGTGGTTTCAATCCCACAATTATCTACAAATGACGCTGATCCTAATTTCAGTTTTTGTTCTCCCTTACTACTGTAGAGACCCTGCCCCACATATTCCCTGTAGTCGTCCAGAGTTAAGATTTCCTGTCCTTTTAATAGCTGATAGAGCGACCTGCTCAAGGGGTGGTTAGAGGCTCGCAGGGTGCTTTTTATCCAGGATTTTTCATCCTTGCTTAATTCGGAACCCTCATATACGATCGAATCGTGTGACCGGGTAGTGAGCGTCCCTGTTTTGTCGAAAATAGCTGTATTGATAGCCGCCAGCTGTTCAATGACCGTTACATCTTTTAGATAGAATTTCTTTCTGCCAAAGATCCTCAACATATTGCCAAGGGTAAAAGGAGCTGCGAGAGCTATCGCACAGGGACAGGCAATTATAAGTACAGCTGTAAAGACATTCCACACCCTGGAAGGATCTGTAAAGGCCCAGAAAAGAGAAGCTCCAAAAGCTATCAGCAAAACCGCCAGTGTAAACCGTCTGCCAATACTGTCCGTAAGTGACTGAAAAGCAGTTGTTTTATTTTTCTTGAAGACATTCTGGCTCCACAATTGGGTTAAATAACTTTGAGATACATTCTTTAGGGCCGTCATTTCCATGGCACCCAACAATTGTTTGCCGCCTGCAAATACTTTTTCGCCTGCTTCTTTTTTAACCGGTATAGCTTCCCCTGTAACAAAACTGTAATCTATTTCCACCAAACCTTTCTGAAGCAGTCCGTCTACCGGGATAATCTCTCCATGGCGTATAAGTATCCTGTCTCCCTTTCTTATTTTGTAGACTTGTATTGTCTCTTCAATGTTGTGGTCCAGCAAGCGGGTTACGGCAATCGGGAAATACGATTTATAATCCCTTTCGAAGGAAAGGAAGGCATAGGTTTTTTGTTGAAAATATCTTCCGATCAGCAGGAAGAAGATCAACCCACTAAGACTGTCAAAAAATCCGCTGCCCCAATCAAACCAGATCTCCAGGGTACTGCGTATAAACAGTACCAGAATACCCAGTGCAATGGGTACATCAATATTCAAATGACGACTGCGAAGGCCTTTGTAAGCCGAAATAAGGTAGTCTCGTCCCGCGTAAAATACCACAGGGAGGGAAAAAGCGAACATCAACCACCTGAAAAACGGTTTGTATTGATCTAACCAAAACTCATTCACCTCAAAATATTCTGGAAATGACAGGAACATGATATTTCCAAATGCAAAGCCGGCAATTCCTAGCTGGTAGAGTAAGATTTTGTCTTGAGTTTTCTCTATTCGGTCATAGGAGTCGAGCGATATACTTGGTTCATATCCAATTCGCGCAAGCAGTAACACAACCTCTTTCAAAGAGACCTTGGTAGATTCAAAATTCACCCTAACCGTCTTTTTTGGAAAATCGACTTGCGATTGTATGATGCCGGGGGCTATTTTATGCAGATTCTCCAGTATCCAAATACAGGAGCTACAATGGATAGAAGGGATATAAAGATTGATGATCTGATGCTTGCCATCATTGAACTCCAATAACTTGTCTGTGATGGATGGTGTGTCCAGGTATTCGTATTTGCCGTTTGTATCTATAGGACTACTGCCGGCGGCTGCCTGAATTTCATAGTAATAACTCAGATCATTAGAATCAAAGATGTCAAAAACGGTTTTACAGCCGTGACAGCAAAATGATTTCTCCTTATACGTAATGATTTGATCATCACAGGGATCACCACAGTGAAAGCAGTTAGTGTTATCCATTCATTTGCATTATACCTGGGTGCAAAGATGCCAAGCGTGGTTTTTAAAAAACATGATATTCATCAGTTTTCACGACTTCTTTAACTATTTCCAAAATTGAAATATTAAATCATTGTAAAATTGGGGAAATAGTATGGGCAGGTCTTTAAATTGTAGTAATTTAGAAGGTGTAAATAGATGTTGATGAAATCTAGATGTGAAAATTGTATAGTGAGACAATTCAATTCCTTACGTGCCATGAGCAAGGAGGAATTGAAACGTGTATCGGACACGAAGGTCTCTAAAACAATTAAGAAAGGACAATCGATCTTTGAAGAAGGCGAAAAGCTCAACGGAGTATTTTGCGTACGCGATGGCGTTTCCAAACTTTCTAAATTAAGCGCCAACGGAAAGGACCAAATTGTAAAATTAGCCAGTAAGGGTGAGGTTATGGGGCAGCGTTCTGTTATCGCAGAAGAATCCTCTAATCTCAGTGCTGTGGCGGTAAGTGATATGGAGGTTTGTTTTATTCCAAAGGAAGGAATCGTAGACGCACTGCATAAAAACCCAAACTTTACAGTGGAAGTGTTACGCCACATGGCGCATGATCTTCGGCAAGCAGATGATGTGATCGTAAACATGTCTCAAAAATCTGTAAAACAGCGTGTTGCAGAAGCTTTTTTATATCTCAGGGATAATTTTGGGGAGGATTCTAACGGTTACCTAACTGTAACACTCTCCAGGGAAGACATTGCCAATGTTGTGGGTACCGCAACCGAGTCGTGTATCAGGATCATATCAGAATTTAAAAAGAAAGGATTTATCAAAACTTCCGGAAAGAAAATTGGCGTTGCCAATGATAAAAAGCTTCGCGACCTCGTGGAAGGATTCTAGCTATTCCTTATTGCTATTCTACTTGTTACATCTAAAAATTTC
>NZ_JBATLB010000299.1:0-4525 GCF_049669965.1 Muriicola sp.
GAATACGGTTTATAGTGAATTGCAAAGGTGAAGCCGGCAGGTTCAGGATCATCTCATCAAACTTCGATTATCAGGAAAAAGTGTTTGACAAAGCCATTACAAATCAGCTGTTAACAATTCTCAAAGAGTTGGATGGTTGGGAAATAATGACAAAAAACGAAAAGCCGCTAGATTACTATTTATATCTCATTTTTAAACTCGATAATGGACATATAATGGAGATTTTACCATGAAGAAATTAATGCTACTCGGTCTTTTGGCAATGATTGAACTCTGTTTTGGTCAGCCAAACTGTGAGGCCTATAAATACTATGGCGACATCTCAAAGTTTGAGGCATGTAAAAAGGCGGAAGAAGCCGGCAGGTATTACCAGTTTACCAAGGAATATCAGAAAATTCTTGATGCTGCCCTGGCAATTGATTCTACCTATGCCTATGCGTATCAAGCCAAAGGATATGCATATCTGAAAAGTGGTGATTTCATTACCTGGGAAAAACTAATGAGGAATGCTGTACACTATGAACCGGCTTTACACCTTGGGTATCGTGGATGGTGCAGATATCAGTTCTTTAGAGATTATAAAGGGGCGATCGAAGACATTGAGCGTTTAGAAAGTTTGGTAAAGGGCGATATTGGTTTTGGTCAGAATGGCGATTACCATCTTAAAATTGCAAAAGCCCTCTGTTATAAAGCGATAGGTGAAAAGGCCAGGGCCATTGAAATTATGGAAGAACAACTAGGGCTTGAAGATCATTTCATTGGATTATACGACTATCTCCATTTGGGTATCCTATACCTTGAAACCAACCAACCCGACAAGGCATTACAGGCCTTTCAAATCCAGGAAACCGAGAATACCCTGGCAGAAAATGAGTTTTATAGGGCACTGGTCTATAAAGAGAAGAAAAACAAAGCAATGTATAACAAGTATTTAGAGAAAGCCCATAAACTATACCTGGAAGGAAGGCACATGTTCGATCCCTACACCCATCAAATGGATAGGGTTTTTCTGTCAGATATAAAATCAGAAATAGCCGCCAATAATTAAAAGCACCTATAGAGGTAGTTTCATATAAACGAATCTAATCCTCACACCCCTGCTGCCTCAACTCAGTAGCGTATCTCAACAACTGGGCTAAACAAATACCCTGAAGAACTTTTTTCCTGCTACACTTGTGTGTTAAACTGCTTTTACTATGAAACTAGCCATCATTGGGGGTACCGGAAAAACAGGGAAGGAATTACTACAACAAGGCCTGGAGGCAGGGCATACCATTGCTGCCCTTGTCCGGAATCCAAAAAAAGTGCAATTAGTACACCCTAATTTAACCGTCATTCAGGGAAATGTGCTGAATCCTAAAGATCTGGCAAACATTTTCTATGGGAAAGACGCCGTTTTATCTGCCCTGGGCCATAAACGGTTCCTGGGACCCAGTCATATCCTTTCCCGGGGCACGGAAAATATACTGCAGGCCATGAAAACAGCGAATGTATCGCGCTTTATTTGCATCACGTCCATGGGGATCAATGACAACAAATACCGATTAGGTTTGTACTACACATTTTTTGTAATCCCCTTAATCATCTTCTTCTACTTTCGTGACAAGTCCAAACAAGAGCGTTTGATAAAGGATAGCAATTTAAACTATACCATAGTTAGACCCGGACAACTCACTAATGGCAGAAAAAGCCTCCGCTATAAACAAGGAGTGAATCTTGGAAGTTTCATCTGGACAAAGATGATCTCCAGGGCAGACGTTGCCCACTTTATGCTGGGGGAACTTAATAACTCGGTTTACACCAAGAAATCTGTGTGTCTAATAAATTAATTACAGTTGTTTCAGTTTGTGTGTATTAAAAGCCAAACCTAGATGGAACAATAAAAAGTAAAGATCCTTTCGGTTGTTACTAGCAGCTTGCCGAAATCATATCTCAAGAGTTCAAAAGGAATATTTACTTTTGACCTGCATATGAAAATTCAAAAAAAGGTACTGCCATTAATCGTCATCGCCCAGTTCCTTTGCATTTCCCTTTGGTTTGCAGGGAATGGGGTGTTAGATAACCTTATGGCAGAATTTGCCCTCACTTCCGGGGCCCTCGGCCATCTTACGACCGCCGTGCAATTCGGATTTATCAGTGGTACTCTTTTATTTGCCTTTTTTACCATTGCAGACCGATACTCGCCCTCTCGTGTGTTTTTCTTTTCGGCCCTTTTTGGCGCAATATGCAACCTGTGCTTATTTTGGGAGGGTAATACGCTTTGGAGCCTAGTTCTTGCCCGCTATTTAACAGGGTTTTTCCTGGCCGGAATCTATCCTGTAGGCATGAAAATAGCAGCCGATTATTTTGAAAAAGGTCTAGGAAGGTCGCTTTCTTTTCTCGTAGGAGCCCTGGTTTTGGGTACTGCCCTGCCTCACTTGTTAAAAAGTAGTCCTGTATTCGAAAACTGGAGATGGGTTATTACTGCAACCAGTGCCTTTTCCTTTTTAGGTGGCTCGCTGATTCTGCTTTTTGTTCCGGACGGTCCTTATCGAAGGGCGGGAAACCCTTTTGAGCTTACCGCCTTAGTTTCAGTGATGAAAAACAAAAAACTAAAGAGTGCCGCCCTGGGTTATTTTGGTCATATGTGGGAACTGTATGCCTTCTGGGCCTTTGTCCCCATCCTCCTGAAGACCTACGCAGATATGCATCATAAGGATATACACAATTCCCTTTGGTCCTTTCTGATCATAGCTATAGGTAGTATTGCCTGCGTTATTGGGGGACTGGTATCTCAACGAATTGGCGTAAAAAAAACTGCCTTTTGGTCTCTCTTGCTTTCCTGTGTTTGCTGCCTCTTATCTCCTTTGTTTTTTTACGTTCCCTATGAATCCGTCTTTCTCGGCTTCCTTTTATTCTGGGGAATGGTGGTGATCTCAGATTCGCCTTTGTTCTCCACCATGGTGGCCAACAATGCCGAAAGTGCCTTAAAAGGATCTGCCTTAACCCTGGTGAACTGCATTGGATTTGCCATTACCATTGTCAGTATACAGCTTTTAAATCTGGCACAGAATAGCTTCCCTCCTACCTTAATTTATTCCTTCCTGGCCCTAGGCCCACTTTTAGGCTTATGGGCACTGAAGAAAATTGCTGATTAAGACCCTTATATTTGGTCATATTTTTTAATTTAGAGTAAGATTTTATCATACTGCATAAAATTAACACCACCAATTACCTATATCATGAACAAATTATTTTTACTAAGCGTATGCTGTTTTTTACTAGTTGGCTGCAGGACAAAAGATAGTGCTTCCATAGAAGAACCTAAGGGTATGGACAATGTGGCCTATCAGTGGGGAGCCATGGCATTAAAAGCCACCGCACTAGACACGGAACGTTTTGCGCCAAGACCTACCATTACTTCCCGATATCTGGGACTCATTTTTACGGCCGTTTTTGATGCATGGACCAGGTTCGATGACAAAGCAATCCCGGTTTATCTGTCTGAAATACCCAGACTGCCCAAGGACCAACATACCTTGAAAAATAAAGAAATTGCCATTAGCTATGCCGCTTACAGAACTATGTGTGAATACTACTATTCCGATCAGGAAATATTTGCCAAATTCATGAAAGACTTAGGCCTTGATCCTACCAATAGATCAGAGGATCCGGCTACCCCGGAAGGTATAGGAAATTTAGCTGCGATGGCTGTAATAAAGGCCAGGCACAATGACGGGGCCAATCAATACGGGGAAGAAGACGGATCCGACGGTACACCCTATTTTAATTACGTTGGTTACGAACCTATAAATTCTGCAGATTCCAATGTAGACCCCAATCGTTGGCAACCCAAGTATTTTTCGGACGGGAAAGGTGGGTTTTTTGCCCCGGGATGTCTTACCCCTTTTTGGGATAAGGTAAAGCCCATTGCCTTGCAAAGTGGTGACCAGTTCAGACCAGGACCCCCTCCTATGATTGGGAGTGACCAACTAAAAGAAGAGGTAGCCGAGGTCATTGCCCTGCAGGCTAATTTAACGGACCATGATAAAGCGCTGGTAGAATTTATGAGAGACGGACCACAATCTGTGCAGCAAGCCGGACATTGGTTAAAATTTGCCCAAGATGTATCTCGTCGTGATCAGCATACGTTAGATGAGGATGTTAAAATGTATTTCTACAACCAGGTGGTAGCCATGGACGCTTTTATTGCTTCATGGGATTCCAAGATGTTCTATGACTATGCCCGGCCATATGCACTTGTACATGAGTATTATGAAGATCAGATCATAGAGGCCTGGGGAGGTGAAGGCCAGGGGATGAAAAATATCAAAGGACAAGAATGGCGACCCTATTCTCCCGAAACCTTTCTTTGTCCCCCTTTTCCAAGCTATGTATCGGGTCACAGCACCATCAGCGGAGGTTGTGGGGAGGCATTAAAATTATGGACAGGTAGTGATCATTTCGGAGAAAAGGTGACCCTGGTAGCCGGGGCCCTTACAGAACCAGATCAATTGGGAGATACCGTGGTGCTCGAATTTCCAAC
>NZ_JBATLB010000300.1:0-8206 GCF_049669965.1 Muriicola sp.
ACAATTAAAACAAAACCCTGAGAATATTAACTCTACTTTCTATCCTTATACTGATTGGATGTTCTAATGAATCAAAAATTGAGAAAATAGATGGTTCAGAAATTGAAAAAGAACAACTGACTGAAAAAATAAAATCCCTGATGGAATCAGCAGACGTAAACGGGTTGGCAGTATCAATTCTTAATAATAACGAATCAGTATATCAGAAGACTTATGGTTATAGGAATTGGAGTACTAAAGATACTTTAAACAATAATTCCATTTTTTACGGAGCTTCCTTGAGCAAAGCGGTGTTTGCTGTATTAGTGATGCAGTTAGTAGAAGAAGGCAAAATAAATCTAGATACACCCCTTCAGAATTACCTAGACAAACCGCTTTCAGAATATGAATTTAATCGTGATTGGAGAGGTTACGACGATTTGAAAGATGATAAAAGATATGAGAGTATCACCGCAAGAATGTGTTTGTCCCATACAACAGGTTTGCCAAATTGGAGATTTTTAACGAAAAGTGGATTTGATATCAATGGAAAACTTCATTTTCTTTACGAACCCGGAACACGTTACAGTTATTCTGGAGAAGGAATCTCGCTACTTCAATTCGTCGTGGAAAAAATAACAGGAAAAGGACTTGAGGCAATCGCACAAGAAAAGATATTCCAACCCCTTGAAATGAAAAGGACGAGTTATATTTATGTTCAACAGGAAAAGTTTAAGAATCAGTACGTGTATGGAAACGATAAAAACCAAAAGATGATTCCTTTTGATGAAGCAGACGAAGCTGGTGCCGCAGGAACCTTATGTACGACTTTAGCTGACTATTCTATATTTATCGAAGCTCTTTTGAAATATAAACTGATAAGTAAACACTCATTCGATGAAATGTTTAATAAACAAGTTAGTATTACCAGCAAACAACAGTTTGGACCAAATGCTTTAGTTGAAACAAGTGAAAATGAGGACATCGGTTTAGGATATGGATTAGGTTGGGGTTTATTAGAAACGCCTTATGGATTTGGTGCTTTCAAAGAAGGTCATTCAGAAGGATTTCAACATTATTCAATTGTTTTTCCCGAAAAGCAAATTGGTATAGTAATTCTTTCAAATAGCGATAATGGAGAAAGTATATTTAAGGAGCTTTTAGAAATAGGCATTGGGGATACTTATACGCCTTGGAAGTGGGAAAATTATATTCCGTACAACAATAATCCGTAAATAACTGTTTACAACAATGCATATAGCTCATTGCTAATCAGGTGCTTAACCGAAAAGTCCGTACCTTTTTACACGCAACAAACCATATACAACAACGTTGTGCTTCATTACAGAAACCGCTAACCAATGATAAAATTCTTTAGAAAAATTAGACAAAAACTACTATCTGAAAATAAAATCGGAAAATATCTGACTTATGCCATTGGAGAAATAGTTCTTGTAGTTATTGGAATTTTAATCGCACTTCAAATCAATAATTGGAACGAAAACAGAAAACAACAGATAAAATTACAGCAAATTTACCATGAAATACTAGCAGATCTAAAAAGAGAAAGAGATTATGCAAATTTTATCATTAACAAGTTTGAAGGGCAACGAAAAGCTTACACGGATTACCTTGAGAGTTTTAGTAGTACAAAAATCACAAGAAAATCAATGTACCGAAAGCTACTAGAGCTTAACATGGAAGGGTATCCGATAAATTCTAATTCGAGTATTGTTGAATCCTTGCAAAATAGTGGCGAGATTGTCCTATTACCTCAATCAATAAGAAACAGACTCATCAATTTAAGGCGTCAACAAAATAAAATCATAGTGGATGAAAGCTTGGATAATCGGGGAAGAATGGGTGTTATGGAACGACTAACGATGCTTATTGGTTCCTTAAGTTTAGATGAAAGATTAGAGAATCAAAAAGAACTTAGATTTGAATTAAAAATTGAAGAAAACATTAATCAAATTATATTAGGTCTGGAAGCTGGACAAGAATGGATGGATTTTTCCGAATCAAAATCGATACGCCTATTAAAGGAATTTGTTAATGAAATTAATGCAGTAGAGAAGCTGATATTAGAAGAAACAAAATAACGAAAACACAACAACGGCTGCAATTCTTCAGGTGACAGGCGTCACAAAATCATCGCCAAGATCGATTTAAACAAGCCAAATGTTGATCTTTGATCATCACAATTGACAACTATATGAAAGCTAAAACTGTAATAATTTATTCTTCGGTAGACGGGCAAACTTTAAAAATTTGCAATAAACTTAGAGAGGTACTTCAACACAACAACCAAAATACAGAACTAATCTCCATTAACGATTTTAATGAAGACGTTACCCATTATGACCGACTCATTATAGGTGCAAGTATTAGGTACGGGGTTCACAATAAAAAAATAATTGATTTTATAAACGCGCATAAAAAACAACTCAATGCCATAAAAACAGCTTTCTTTTCCGTGAACCTGGTGGCAAGAAAACCTGAAAAAAGCACTCCAACTACAAATCCGTATGTAATAAAATTTTTTAAAACAGTTGATTGGACCCCCACAATGGTCGAAGTATTTGCAGGAAAGCTAGATTACAAAAAATATCCATTTTTTGATAGGATAATGATTCAATTTATTATGTGGATGACCAAGGGCCCAACCAATAAAAATGCAGAAATTGAGTACACCAATTGGGAGAAAGTTACAGAGTTTGGGATGCGATTAAAGAATCTGTAAACTAATTATCATAAAGCAACTAAACATTACAAAGTTTTATTTCCAAGAAAGATGCTAATTTATGCATGGTAGCCGGTGACAGCTGTTTTGTAATTAGTTTTATCAGAGCCTGCATTTTGCTCCCATTCTTATACCAAACCGTTGCGTAAAAAAATAATATAAATAATTCCTAACATTACAATGGTTGTTAGTCATCCACCATAGGGGACATGTTGCTTTTTCATGCCCACTTCTGAATCTCGTACTTCCTGGTAGTTATCAAGACCTTTCCTTCCCCGGCATTCGTTAAGGATGCCATCCTTTTCGTGAAAAATTACTAAATTCGATGTTCATAAAAGACCGAATATGAAACGCGCTTTCCTGCAATCCAAAATACTTTGTAAAAAGTTTAATCTACTGTCCATAGTACTTGCTACAGTAATTTTATTCATTTCCTGCAGCTCTTCGAACGCGGATCCCGAAATTAGTCTTACCGAATTATCTGTTTTTATCACTATTGTGGGTGCCAGCGACTCCAATCCTGCCGGAGATGGCTCCGGAGAGGTCCGGGTCAGTGCGTACGCTGAGAATGCGGTGAGTTACGGGTACAGATTTGAAGGTGGAGAATTACAGCAAACGGTCTCAAGGACCATGAGTCATACCTTTAACCAGGAAGGAACCTATTCGTATGCTATCGAAGTATTTGCCTATTCAGACTCAGGAGAGTCTATTTCCGATACGCGTGCCGTAACTATCTTCAAGGGAACTCTGGAAGAGGAAGCAAGCGAGGAAGAAGAAGAGGTAGCTACCCTAGTCTTTTCTGATGAATTTGAATATGAAGGTGGTCCGGATAGTGAAAAATGGCACCATCAGGTAATAGGCCCAAACAACGGGAGCTGGTTCAACGACGAAAAACAGCTCTACACGGCCAGAGCTGAAAATTCGTTTGTCAGCAACGGTACCCTGAAAATTAAAGCCATCAAAGAATCATACACCTCAGGGGGAGTTACCAAGTCCTATACCTCAGCCCGAATGAATTCAAAATACGCCTTTACCTATGGCCGTGTTGAAGTTCGCGCCAAGCTTCCTGCCGAAGCCGGTACATGGCCCGCCATATGGACATTAGGTGCCAATATTAATGAAACCGGGAATTACTTCGGCCAGCAGTATGGCAGTGTGGGATGGCCGGCATGTGGGGAAATAGACATTATGGAGCAAACAGGATGGGAAAAGGACAGCACTCTTGGCTATTTCCATTGGGGCAACACCAATACCGGTGCCTACAATAGTGAGGGCGGAGAAACTTCCGTTCCAAGATCTACGGATGACTTTCATGTCTATATTCTGGAGTGGAACGCCAGTACCCTGAAAATAAAAGTAGACGGCACCCTGGTTCACCAATTATCCAATACCCAGGACAAACCCTATGACAATCCCCACTACCTCCTGTTAAACGTAGCAATGGGCGGTAATCTGGGAGGTGAGATCCCCACTAATTTCTCAGAGGCTATCCTGGAGATAGACTACATAAGAGTCTATCAATAAATTGTATAGTCTCATACTATTTAAGTTCCTACTCGTCTAAGAGTTTGCAGACCTCAAGATAGGTCTCACGAAGGGGACCTTTTATTTAGGTTTATTTTCAGATGGCTGCTGGCAGTTGGCCACAGGAATATTTTGAGGTGAACGGATTGGCAGTCCATATTGCTTGGTACTAAAAATGGATTTTTAAAGAATCAAAATGAAAAATGGCCCAACAAAGGGGCCATACTATTATAAATTCGACTAGCTTTAAAAACATTCTAAGATATCTAAAGCACAACATTTAAAAATAAGATCCCATGGCAGAACAAAAAGACCTCGACTTTACCTATACGACGATTGATGAGATCTTCCGCTTAAGCATGGGTGAAACAGGAGATTACAGCGGAGCAAAATACGACGGGGATTTTTCGATGACGCTGGAAGAGGCCCAAAAAGCGAAACACAAATTCATAGCAGATAGCCTCCATATAACAAAAGGTAGCAAAGTCCTGGATATGGCCTGTGGTTGGGCGCCTTTTACCAGATATATTACACATGAAAGGGGAGCAAATAGCATCGGACTTACCTTATCACAAGGGCAGGCAGATGCCTGCCAGAAGAATGGCTATAATGTGCTCGTGAAAGACTGCCGAAAGGTGACCCCACAAGATTTTGGCACTTTTGACGCCATCACTTGTATAGGGGGGCTGGAACACTTCTGTTCCGTGGAAGAATGGCAGGCCGGCAATCAGGAGAAAATCTACAGCGATTTTTTTAAAACACTTTACGACCTGCTCCCGGTAGGCGGCCGATTTTATATGCAGACCATGGTCTTTAGTAAGAATATGATCGAATTTGATGAGTTAGATGTGAATGCCCCCAAAGACTCCGCAGCCTATATCATGGCCCTGATGGTAAAGCAGTTTCCGGGCTCCTGGCTGCCATATGGACCGGAAATGGTCATCAAATGTGCAGAACCGGGATTTAAACTAATCTCCAAAAGCAGTGGACGGCTAGACTATATTGAGACCATTGCCCAGTGGCGAAAGAAATTCAGGAAATTTAATCTTAAGAAATATTGGCTCTACCTATCCCTGATCCCACGATATTTTACAGATCTGGAATTTCGGCACCTGGTGGCCATTTTTAGGGTAAGCCCCAATAAGGTTTGTTTTGAAAAAGAAGTAATGGATCATTACCGCCTGGTTTTTGAAAAGGTCTAGGCACCAAAGTTCCCTATTTTAATTGTACCTCTTCTCAAATAAAAAAGGTGACCCATCTATGGATCACCTTTTATTATCAATGCTATCTGTTAGCTAACTCACGAACTGTGGTTTACTTCAGATCGAACCTGTCCAGGTTCATCACCTTGTTCCAGGCCTTTACAAAGTCTTTTACAAACTTGTCTTTGGCATCATTACAACCGTAAACCTCTGCCAGGGCACGAAGCTCAGAATTAGATCCGAATATAAGGTCTACCCTACTTGCTGTCCATTTCAACTCTCCTGTCTTGCGATCATGAGCTTCAAATACTTCCTCATCGGCATCAGTGGCTTTCCACTCATTCCTCATATCGAGAAGATTAATAAAAAAGTCGTTCGTAAGACTCCCCGGTTTCTTGGTAAATACCCCGTGTTTAGAACCGTCATAATTGGCGTTAAGGACTCGCATCCCCCCTACCAGAACGGTCATTTCGGGCGCGGTCAGTGTCATCAGTTGCGCTTTGTCTACCAAAAGTTCTTCCGTACGTACAGTAGATTTTTCCTTGCGGTAATTCCGGAATCCATCCGCTATAGGTTCCAGAACTTCAAAGGCTTCTGCATCTGTCATTTCCTCAGTGGCATCCGTTCTTCCTGGAGAAAAAGGTACTGTGATTTTATGACCTGCTTCCGCAGCTGCTTTCTCAACGGCGGCACATCCACCTAAAACAATAAGGTCTGCCAGGGAAACCTGCTTACTTCCTTTTTGAGCGTTGTTAAAATTCTTTTGTACCTGAGTAAGGGCGTCTAATACCCTCCCTAATTGCACCGGGTTGTTAGCTTCCCAATGGTTCTGAGGCGCCAAACGAACACGGGCCCCATTGGCACCGCCCCTGTTATCCGACCCTCTAAACGTGGAAGCAGAGGCCCACGCAGCTCCTACCAATTCTGAAGTAGAAAGGCCGGTTGCCAGAATATCTTTTTTAAGTGTTTCTATATCTTTCTCATTGATCAGTTCGTGATCTACGGCAGGAACAGGATCTTGCCAAACAAGGTCTTCTTTAGGAACTTCAGCTCCCAGGAAACGAGACTTGGGCCCCATATCTCTGTGAGTAAGTTTAAACCAGGCTTTTTGATAAGCCTCCTTAAACTCTTCCGGATTATCAAGAAAATGTCTGGATATCTTCTCATAGGCGGGGTCTATCCTTAATGAAAGGTCTGTTACCAGCATAAAAGGAGCGTGTTTCTTATTCGGATCGTGCGCATCAGGAACTGTCCCGGCACCTGCCCCATCTTTGGGTTGAAACTGCCATGCCCCAGCCGGACTCTTGGTAAGCTCCCATTCGTATCCAAAAAGGTTCTCCAGATATTTATGGCTCCATTTTATAGGAGTGTCTGTCCATGCTCCTTCTAAACCACTTGTAATGGTATCTGATCCCACACCTGTTTTGAATCTGCTTTTCCAGCCGAGCCCTTGCATTTCTATAGGGGCCCCTGCGGGTTCTGCATCCAGGAATTCTGCATCATTGGCAGCTCCGTGTGTTTTTCCAAAAGTATGGCCACCTGCGATCAAAGCAACGGTCTCATAATCGTTCATTGCCATACGCCCAAAAGTTTCACGTATGTCGTGCGCGGCTGCCAAAGGATCCGGATTGGCATTTGGCCCTTCAGGATTTACGTAGATCAATCCCATATGGGCTGCACCCATTTGTTTTTCTAATTCACCTTTTTCGTTGTAGCGATCTTTATTTCCCAACCACTCAGATTCTGAACCCCAGTAAATATCCTCTTCTGGTTGCCAAATATCCTCACGACCTCCTGCAAATCCATACATTGGCAATCCCATGGATTCGTGTGCCACGTTACCTGCAAGAATCAATAAATCTGCCCAGGAGATCTTTTTTCCATACTTCTGCTTAATGGGCCATAGGAGCACTCGGGCCTTATCCAGGTTAGCGTTATCTGGCCAGCTGTTCAGGGGAGCAAAGCGTTGAGCCCCGGTACCACCACCACCACGGCCATCAGCAATTCTGTAGGTTCCTGCGGCGTGCCAGGACATTCGTATAAAGAAGGGGCCATAGTGACCATAATCTGCCGGCCACCAGTCCTGAGAGTCGGTCATTAATTCTGTAAGATCTTTTTTGATAGCCTTTAGATCAAGGCTTTTGAACTCTTTCGCATAATCGAAATCTCCATCCATCGGGTCAACAAGATTGGAGTGTTGCCTCAAGATGTTCAGGTTTAAGGAGTTTGGCCACCAGTCGCGATTTGTGGTACCCCCACCTGCAGTCTGCTTCATTTCCCCGTTTAAAAACGGACACATGCTTTCAGCGTTGGCTTGGTAGGCAGAGCCATTTGTATTTTTAAATTCTTCCATTGTGAGTAGTGTTTTTTACTTTTAGGTAATACCTCAAATTTACCAAATGTTTGCTTATACAAAGTAGATTTCGCATTGATAAAAACTATGGCCCATGTTCAAATCCGATAGCTTTAAACAAATAGAAAATGAAGTACTATCTTTAAGTGCCTACTTTGGTTCTACACCAGGACCATTGAAAATATGATACCCCCTGAAGTATCCATGAGTTCGCATCCTTTGATTTAAATAAGAAAGCCATTTTTTTGGCTCAAGATACCTGATGAAAAATTCTAACCTAAAAACCTATGTTGCCTTTTTGCGGGGCATCAATGTAGGTGGGCACCATAAAGTTCCCATGGCAAACCTGCGAAGGGAGCTGGAGGCAATGTCCTTTAAAAAAGTTACCACCCTCCTAAATTCGGG
>NZ_JBATLB010000301.1:0-12903 GCF_049669965.1 Muriicola sp.
GCTTCGGCAGTACGTTTTGCATTTAATATCCCGGCGCAACTCAATTGGTATCCGACCAATGCTTGGTTTGTGTTGATTGTTTTGGCCGTGGGTATTGTAGTGGTTTCCATTGCACTTTATGGTTTTAATGCCGTTTCTGAATTTTCGGGCCTCTGTGCACCTTGGCTTTTTGTCATGTTTACAAGTGGCGCCATGGTGCTCCTCCCCGCTTTGTCTTTGGATGTTTTGGGTAAAACGGTACCGGCAGGGTGGGCCGATTTTATCACCCTCGGCGACCAGAGGATTTGGACAGGCATCAGCAGCGATGGAGCTCCGGGCATCGGCTTGGTCGAGGTCATCGGCTTTGGCTGGGCCGCCAATACCATCACCCATTTCGGATTGGTCGATATGGCCCTCTTGCGTTTTGCCAAAAAGAAAAACTACGCATACGCCTCCAGTACCGGCATGATGTTCGGCCACTACGTGGCATGGATTGCTGCCGGAATCATGGGTGCCGGGGCCGCAGTTATCTTGGGAAAATCCATCGTAGAACTCGATCCGGGCGATGTGGCCTATTACGCCCTCGGTTGGTCCGGATTTGTGATTGTGATCGTAGCGGGTTGGACGACCGCGATTACCAATCTGTATAGAGCAGGTTTGGCCGCGCAAGCGATTTTCTACAATCATTCCCGAAAGTTAACGACGATTGTGGTCGGTGTGGTCACCGTTGTCATCGCCTGTTTCCCCTTTGTGTTTTCACAAATATTGCCGCTACTCACCGATGCGGGGCTGCTGGTCGTTCCTGTTGGGGCGATTGTGTTCGCAGAACATCAGCTATTCCCTAGAATTGGCTATACGCGCTACTGGTCTTCTTACCGCAAGCTGACCTTTAGTATGCCTGCCGTTGCCTCTTGGGGCTTGGGCTTGGTCTTCGGTTTTGGACTGCAAGCTTTAGATGTGATTTCCTTCTTTTACCTGTTTATCCCCACTTGGTTTTTTACCATCGTGGTGTACACTTTATTCGCTTCCCGTTATGGGGCGAAGCAAAAGTATCCTGAGGAAGCCAAAGAAGAGGAAGTTCGAAATGAGGCCATCGAACGCTTTCAAGAACAGCAAGCAAAAGAGGAGCCTGTTATTTCCAAGGATGTTTCTTTTTTCTCCAACGGATTAAAATTCGTCGCCATTTCAGCTTTGGTCGCTACTTTAGTTTTGGCCTTTAATGTGCTATTCGGAAGTGCTTCGGAAGCAATTTATATCAAAAATCGGGAACTCTTTTACACCTACGCATTCGTATGTACCATCATTTATTTCGTGTTGGCCTATTGGGCGCTAAAACGCGGGAAATCTAATACCACAGCATAAACATGGAAATTCCAATACAAATCAATCAAGAAAATTTGGCAGCAATAGGAAGTCGTATGCCCGTGCCGACCTATTCGCGTATTGTGGATAACATAGAAATCGTACATATCGGCGTCGGTGGATTCCACCGCGCGCACCTGGCCTACTACCTACACAAACTCAAAATTGGCGGCGAGGCCTCCTCGCTTTGTGGGATTGGTTTACGTGAGGCGGATACCAAACTGCAAGATATTTTCAAAAAGCAAGACCACCTCTATACCCTGATGGTCAAACACCCTGACGGTACAATCGAACCCGAAGTAATCGGATCCATCGTCGATTTTAAAATGGGCACTACGGACCCCGAACCCGTAATCGCTCAAATGGCGAATGCCGATACGAGAATAGTCTCTTTGACCATTACCGAAGGAGGTTACAATTTCAATCCCACTACGGGCGAATTCAATTTTGATAACCCGGACATTCAACACGAACTACAAAACCCGCAAGAACCGAAAACCGTTTATGGTTTTCTAACGGCGGCCCTTAAAAGACGGCACGATGCAGGATTGTCTGCTTTTACCATTTTGGTTTGCGATAATATAGAACATAACGGAGATATGATGCGTAAAATGCTTGGGACCTTTGCCGAAGCACAAGATGCAGACTTGGCCAAATGGATAGCCCAAGAAGTCTGCTTTCCCAATAGCATGGTAGATCGTATTACGCCTGTGACTACGCAAGCGGATATCGAAACCTTGGCAGAAGACTTTGGTGTACACGATGCCTGGCCCGTTACTTGCGAACCCTTTATACAATGGGTGGTAGAGGATAAATTCTCCAATGGGCGCCCTGCTTTTGAAAAGGTCGGTGTACAATTCGTACCCGACGTGGGGCCGTATGAAAAAATGAAACTGCGCCTGCTCAATGCCGGGCATTCCGTTTTGGGACTTTTAGGGGCCCTGCACGGCCATCCTACCATCAATGCCTGTGTAGAAGATGAACTCTTTGCCGCCTATTTACGAGCCTTTCTAGACGAAGAAGCCACGACCGTTTTAGGAATAATTGAGGGCATTGATTTATCGGACTACAAAGACAGTCTGCTCGAACGTTTTGCCAACCCCAATATCAAGGACAGCGTCAGCCGTATTTGCGCGGAAAGTTCTGCCAAATTACCCAAGTTTTTGATTCCTACAATTCATGAGAATTTAGCGACGGGGGGAAGTATCAAATTTGCAACATTGGTTATTGCCGTCTGGTGCTATTATAGTGATAAAGGAATGGATAGAAATGGGCATCCATTTAAAATTACTGATGCCATGGGCACCGACCTACATCTAACAGCCAAACAGACCACAAACGACCCATTGGCTTTTGTAAGACAAGAATCTCTTTTTGGTAATCTTGCAAAAAATGAGCGGTTTATAAAATTATACTCGGATACAGTTGGGAAAATCTACAAAGATCCCAATATCAAAAAGCATATGAGGGATATGATGTAGAAAAATAAGTTGTACATATTTCTAATATGTTCACTTTAAGTTATTTAACTCTTGAAGAACAAAAGTAAATCAGAATTAATGGACTATACTATAGTTCGCGGCGAAATAAAGGCTGGTCATGGTGTTGCCTCTGGAAAAGGCAAAGATGAGCGATATCCGGAAGGAACCTTAAAACAACAGTTTCAACATTTTCTGGAACGAGGTCTCGATTTGAGCGACTATTTCATGGGGACTATCAATTTAGATATTTCACCTTGCTCCTATAAAATAAAGAAGCCAAAATATTTTTTTAAGAATATTGATTGGTCGGAACATATTCCTCCGGAGAATTTTTATTTTTTTGATGTAACCCTGTTTTATAAGGATAAAACCTATAAAGGTTTGGTGTATATGCCCGATCCAGAAACCAAAGAAGATCATGTTCAAATACCGAATATGCTTGAACTGATCCTTCCAAAAATAAAGGGCCTGGAATATGGTCTTATGGTAGATATAGCGCTTAAAAAAGAACAACTTGCCATTATCGCCAATTGACCAATGGAAAACCAACCACTCACAAACTGATTTTTAAAAATAGGGGTGTGGTTTTGAAAAATAACAGTACCACTAGACTATATATGCCTAAGAGTAATACTGGTTTCGGTTTCTTTCTATTTCATAAATCCAACTATGAAATTTAATTTCAATCAGTCCCTTAAAACCAACATTTTAAGGAACGCTCTTTTTGTACTCAAAACCCGATCTCTTAAATTACTTTCAGTAAAAACAACCAATTCAACACTTTTTTAAAATACTTCGAAACCATAATTGTCAAACATTTATTTCAATAACTAATAATTATTAAAATAATAGTAATACTCACGTTAGGCACATTTAAGAATGTTGCTAAACATACTATAGTTCAGCAGGTGGGTTAATTTTTATTGAATCTTGCAGGTATATTAAAAAAACTTAGGGAAAACCCTAGCTTATACAATCACGTAGTTTACCTGATTCATAGCACTTCTCTTTTCAACATCTTGCACCATCACATTTTTAACAACTAGAATCATGAAACAATTGAATTTCATAACTAGAGGAATAATTCTCATTGTAACAATTTCTTGCTCGAATAATGGTATTATAATAGCAGATCCTATTATTGGCACCTGGAAACCAGTAAAAGAAGTTGGTTTTGTAATCGATGGCACACCAGTGTCTATTGAGAGTACGCCCTGTGAGCAAACCAGCAGGTATATTTTGACTGCTAATGGCAACTTTACATACTCAGAATTTCATGAGGAAACAGGTGGGGGTTGCGTACCCGATGAAAGTTATATCATAGATGGGACTTGGGCAAAACTCCCAACGGGACAATATCAATTCGACTTTAATTATTTCAATGCCCAAACCCAGCAAACTGAAAGCGATTCACAAACACCTGATAAGGTAACCTTCTCTAATAACAATAGTACCATGCGCATCATTGAACTAGTCGATGAAGGTGAAGAATATATTGAGTATGTCAGGGTAAATTAAAAAATGAATACCACACATTTAAATTAAAAAATCATGAAAAAGCTATTCATTTACTTATTGGTAATCACCTTATTTTCTTGTAGTAAAGATGACGCCGAAATAATTCAAGAACCAGTAAAAAGCAGTGCCAAACAAATTACCAGTTTTGTGTTTAAAGCAGTTAATAATGAAGCAATTACCGAAGATGTTACTGCTATACTAAATGAAACCAACAAGACAATTACTGCAACAGTTGCCAATGGTACTGATGTCAAATCGTTAACACCTACTATAGTAGTTTCTGACAAAGCTGCTGTTAATGAATCTGGGGCAAAGGATTTTTCAGCTCCAGTTGATTATACCATTACTGCCGAAGACGGTACAAAAACAACTTATAAAGTAACGGTTGGTATCGCACTTAACAGCGCAAAACAAATTTTAAGTTTTGCATTTAAAATAGAGGATAATGAACTCTATGGTGATGATACGGTAACCGCAACAATCAATGAAGCAAATAAAACCATAACGGCTACGGTTTCATATAGTGCCAATGCAACATTATTGACACCAAGTATTGAAGTTTCTCCAGATGCTTCTGTTAGTCCGGATATAGCTCAAGATTTTAGCACTCCTGTGGTCTATACCGTTACCGCTGAAGATGGTTCTACTGCAGATTATCAAGTGACATTGGAAATTTCGTTTACCGATAGAGATGCCTTGATTGCAATTTATAATGCGAACCCGAATAATACACTCAGTTGGAATTTACAGGATAAAGATATTGCTAATTGGTCGGGAATAGTTATGGATGTTGAGGATAATGTTGTTGAATTAAGACTTAATAATCAGAACCTAGACATTTTGCCGTTGGAAATTGGCCAACTGTCAAACCTCCAGAGGTTAAATTTAAATAATAACCACTTTGTCACAATTCCCTCAGAAATAGGACAATTAAAAATTTTAGAAGATTTAATAATATTCAACAATCAACTAGTTTCAATCCCTGCAACTATCGGAGAACTTTCAGAATTAACCTATTTACAATTGACTTCCAATGAGTTAACTTTCCTGCCGGAGGAAATTGGAAAACTCTCAAATCTTCAGGAATTAGAGTTAGATGGAAATGAATTAACTACAATACCTGCTTCTATCGGTGAACTTTCAAATTTAGAAAATATATACTTGTATAGAAATAAGCTGACTTCTCTTCCTCCTGAAATTGGAGATTTAACCAGCTTAACTACTATATATCTTAGTGAGAATGAACTAACCTCAATACCGAAAGAAATAGGTGGCCTAGCAAATCTTACAGGGCTGGATCTTGAAAACAACAAACTTGCCAGTATTCCTACCGAATTAGAGCAACTTGAGAGCCTAACGTATCTAAACCTAGAAAACAATCATCTAACTACAATACCGAAGGAAATTGGCAATCTCCCTAGGATAACTGGTCTATACCTAAGTGAAAATGAACTTACCTCTATACCTAAAGAAATAGGTAACCTTACAAGTCTTACAAGATTGTATTTAACAACAAACTTGTTGACCAGCATTCCTCAAGAAGTTTGTGATTTAGAAAACACTGGAACAGAAATACAACTGGACCCGGATGTAAAGTGCGAATAAAAAAAGAAAACTTAAACCTATAAAAATGAAAAAGCAATTTATTTATTTGTTGGTATTTACATTAGCAATCACTTCGTTTTCTTGTAGTAAAGATGATGGTGAAACTATTCAAGAACCCATTAAAAGCAGTGCGAAGCAAATTACTGGTTTTGTTTTTAAAGCCAGCGAAAATAATGCGCTAACCTCAGATGTCACAGCGGTCATAAACGAGCAAAGTAAAACCATAAGTGCGGCAGTGCCTGGTGGAACCACTATTACCTCTTTGACACCTACCGTACAGCTTTCGGCAAAAGCTATTGTGGATCAAACCGGAGCTAAAGATTTTTCGTCACCTATTGACTATTCCGTTACGGCCGAAGATGGTACAACCGCTGTTTATAAAATTACAGTTTCCATTGCCCCAAATAGTGCCAAACAAATACTCAGTTTTTCATTTACAAAAGAGGATAATGAGCTGTATGGCGACGAAACTGTCACGGCAACCATTGATGAGGTCAACAAAAACATTACGGCAACGGTTTCTTATAGTGCCAATGCATCATTATTACTACCAAGTATTGAAGTTTCTCCAGATGCTTCTGTTAGTCCAGATGTTGTTCAGGATTTTAGCGGTCCTGTGGTCTATACCGTTACCGCTGAAGATGGCTCTACTGCAGATTATCAAGTGACATTGGAAATTACGTTTACGGACAGGGATGCCTTGATTGCAATTTATAATGCAAACACTGACAATACCTTAGGTTGGGATTTGAATGACCCCAACATTGCTAATTGGAGTGGTGTTCAATTGGATAATGAAGGTAGAGTGCGTGTAATGCAAATGAGTTCAAAACAGCTCACGGTATTGCCATCAGAAATTGGGAAGCTTTCGCAGTTGGCAACTTTATTTGTAAACAATAATGAACTTACTGATTTGCCTCTACTAATTAAGGAATTATCAAACTTAAAAGTCTTGTATATAAACAACAATGATTTCCCCACTATTCCAGAGGTAGTTTGGACACTTTCAAACCTAGAGTTGTTGGCGCTTAGCGGTTTAAATCTTTCATCATTGTCTCCAGGAATAAGTAGCCTTTCCCAGTTAAAAACATTGTATTTAGGAAATAATAATCTTACGGCAATACCTGATCAAATAACAGACCTTGTCAATCTTCGTACATTGTCACTGATTGACAATAGTATTAGTATTGTTCCTTCCTTTATTTCTAATCTTACAGCATTACAAAACTTAGATTTAGCAAACAACGAAGTACGAAGTATAAGCGGCACTATTGGGTTGCTTACTAACCTAGAACAATTATCATTTAAAAATAACGATTTAGTTTCTGTACCTCTTGAAATAAAAAACTTAACAAACCTAACGGTTCTAGACCTAACATTAAATCCTGGTTTGTTTGCCATTTCCCAATCAATATGCGAACTGATAAACACGGGTACCGATGTTAGATTGGATAGTCAGACTACATGTCAATAAATGATTACAAAAATGAAAAGCATTATAATCTTATATATAGGCATTATTTTTTTGCCATTGTGTGAAATACAAACTTTGTATGCTCAAGAAACAGGCAAAATAGACTACCCAGACCTAGGTATTTCTTTTCATGTACCTGAAGGTTGGGAGGGTAATAAAGTAGCATCGGGCTTTGCCATTACATCTTCAAAAACAGAAGGTGTGATACTAATAATCACCCATGATATACAGAGCATCCAAGAAATGGAAATAGAAGCCAAAAACGACTTTCAAATTGGGGAAAACACCCTTCTTAAACCTATAAATAGCGTGGAGAAAATTTCCGAGAATACTATTGCCGGTATATATGAAGGTGTCATAGACGCAAAACCTTCCAAGGCCCTAATTGTAGGAATGGCAAACCCGTATGGGTACGGATTAACGATATTATGCGCTGCAAGCTCAAGCGCCTATTCCAATGATCTTCAAAACACTGGACTTTGGGTAACTGCATCCGTGAATTTTTATGAAACACAAAACCAAACCCCTGTTGTGACATCACACGAAAAGCCTTCTCAATGGGGCGAACTGTTAAAAAACTGCCGCTTAACCTATATGGAATCTTATAATTCCTCCGGGGGCGGTTATGGCAAAAAAATTACCATAGATTTATGTGCCCAAGGGTATTTTAACCACTCCGCATATAATAGCATGGGAATGGATATCACTGGTGCCAGTGCCGGTTATGGGAGCAACAATAAGGGAACAGGGCAATGGACGACCTTCGTAAACAGCTATGAGCAAGAGGTTCTGGAACTTAACTTTTACAACGGGGAGGTTTATGAGTATATTGTAACTATAGATGAAGAGGATAAAACCTATCTAAATGGCGATCGCTATTTTAGAGTATATGATGGGGATTATGGGCCTGATTGTTATTAATTAGTATTTCGAAAATTGAATTCTCACATTTAAATTTCAAAAAATGCAGCATTCTCGAGTTGTTCTTCTATTATTTTTATTTTTTGAGATAACTAGTGGAGTAGCTCAAAATAAGGAATTGGATAGTCTTTTAAGCGTAATAAAAACATCGGATAATGTTTCTAATATTGCTGCTGCACACTCCAGAGTAGCATGGTTAACGGCATATAGCAACTTAATTTCAGCCAAAAAACATTTAGACTCTTCCTTTATTATTTATAACAGTCTAAAAGATGAACATGCTATTGCACGAGTGCATTATAAATATGCAGCTTTTAATAGGGTCTCTGGAGATTATAAAGAAGCATTAAATCATTTAGAACTTTATATTAAATATGCAGAAACCCAAAAGTTACTTGGAGGTCTTGCCGATGCCTCTTATCAAAAAGGAGTTATACATAGTTTGCAAGGTGATTATCAACAAAGTTTAAAAGAATATTACAGCGCTCTTACTTTTTATGAGTCAGAAAAACAAAACATAAATATTGCAAATACCCTTAATAGTATTGGAATTGTTTACAGAAACTTAAAAAAATATTCGGAAGCTGAAATTAGTTATAAGAGGGCAATTGCTATTCAAGAAAGTAATAACGACTGGAATAATTTATCAAATTCATATGGTAATTTGGGGAACCTTTTTGATGAACAAGGGAAGTATAATGATGCCTTATTATATTACAATAAGGCATTGGCAATAGATGTAAAAACGAATAATAATTGGGGTATCGCAATGAATTATCAGAGTTTGGGAGCAACTCATAATAAAAAGGACGAATATAAAAAAGCCATTTCATATTTAAATATGGCTTATGAAATTCAATTAAAAAATGATTATAAAAATGAGCTTGGTGGTACACTATCTAATCTAGGTTATTCCTATCTTAATATAGAAGACCTTGACAAAAGCGAAAATCTCTTAACCGCTGCATTAAGGTATACTAAAAATTCAAAAACCTTGAACCGAGAAATACATGCCACCTTACTTAACTTATATACAAAGAAAAATAACTTCAAACAAGCACTTTTCCATTATGATAAAACAATATTATACAAGGATAGTATTTTTAATGAAGATAACTTAAAGGGTATAAATGCTTTGCAAATTCAATACGAAACTGAAAAAAAAGACAATGAGATAGCCTTACAAAAGCTTCAATTACAAGAACAAGAAAATGACATCCTAATAAAGAAAAATCAATATAACCTAGCCTTAGGTGGAGGTGGTTTTTTATTGTTAGGTAGTTTAGGTCTTTGGTTGTTTTACAGGCAACGACAAAAAATAAAGAACAATGAAATATTGGCAATTCAAAGCCAACAGGAAGTTGTAAAATTAGAAGCATTAATAGATGGAGAGGAAAAAGAACGAAACAGACTGGCACAAGACCTTCATGATGGTATTAATGGAGATCTTGCAGTTATAAAGTATAAGATAAGCTCCATTGAACCCGATAAATTTTCAAAAAAGGAAAAGGTATTTTATAATGAGGCCATAAGTATGTTAGACAATGCAGTAGAACAAGTGCGCAGAATATCACACAATCTTGCCCCTCCCTCGCTGCATAATTTTGATTTGATAGAGGCCATTCAACAGTTCTGCTCAAAGCAGAATGCTTCAAATTCAGTTAATATCAGTTTTCAATATTTTGGAAATAGATTGGCATTAAAAAAAGAAATCGAAACGGCTATTTATCGCATCATTCAAGAGCTCCTTAATAATATTATTAAGCATGCGAATGCCACTGAAGCCTTAGTTCAATTAAACAATCATGGTGATAAACTCATTATTACCGTTGAGGATAACGGAGAAGGATTTGACACGAATTCTCCGGGGAACGGAATTGGGTTGCAAAATATAAAATCACGAGTCAATTTTTTAAAAGCGAACCTGGATATCAATTCAAGTAAAAAAGGAACTACATTCTGTATCGAAATCGATCTAAAAAAAAGAATAAAAAATGATTAAAGTAGCGATTTGTGATGATCATAATATGGTGCTAAGAGGTATAGAAACGATGCTGGAAGACACTGAAAGTATTACAATCATTGCAACCTATAGCTTAGGAAAACAGCTTTTGGAGGATATTGAAGGTAATGTGCCGAATGTATTATTATTGGATATTAATTTACCCGACAGCAACGGATTAGATATATGCAAAGAACTAACTAAAAAATATCCTGACCTATCGATTATAGCATTGTCGAACTATAGTGAAACTGGGTTCATTAAAAATATGCTTAGAAATGGAGCAAATGGATATTTACTAAAAAATACTGATAAACAAGATTTAATACTTGCAATTACTACCGTAAATAAGGGTGAGACCTATCTGCCAAGAAATATTCAGGATATTTTGCTTAATGATAGTATCGGTAATCCTTCTCAAGTATCTTTTATTCCCAAACTGACAAGGCGTGAAAAGGAAGTGTTGAACTTGATTTCGAATGAGCATACCAATCAAGAAATTGCAGAACTACTTTTTATAAGTACCAAAACCGTAGAAAGCCATCGTAATAACCTGATTCAAAAATTGGGTGTACGTAATACCGCTGGGCTAATTAGGGTAGCCCTTGAAAAAGGTTTGTTAGGCTAGTTCAAAAATATTATGGCTGTCCATTTTCGTGAATTTCACATTTTCATAATTTCTTACTAGGGTTTACCCGGACTTCAAAAAACACATATTTTACCTGATGTTTATCAGGGAGATTAACGGCAACTTGTAGTTGTTAATTCCTAAATAAATATCCGATGAAAACATTTTTTAAAATTAGTCTTTTAACCGTATTAACTGCTTTTTTGTTCTTTGCATGTTCCAAAGATGAAGATGAACCAGACCCACAACCTATTCCAAAGGCCACACTTAGTTCTATGAGCCCCAATCAGGGAATTAAGGAAACAGAAGTGACCATAAGCGGAACCAATTTTGGCACCGATAAATCAAAGATCCAGGTACTTTTTAATACTACCGAAGCTCCTGTACAGTCAGTAACCAATACGCAAATAAAGGTCTTGGCCCCTAGTAATGGTAGTACAGGTGCAATAAAGGTTTCTGTTTATGGTACCATTGTTACAGGGCCAGTATTTACGTATCTACAGCCTACTTTAAGCAGTATAAGTCCTGAAAGTGCCAAAAAAGGCACGGAAATAACCTTTATTGGAGGTAATTTTGGTACTGATGCTTCTAAAATAAAAGTATTTTTTACTGACCGTTCCATGAACAACCCAAATGAGTCCGAAGCCGTTATTGAGTCTGTTTCCAATACAGAGGTGGTGGTGGTTGTACCAGAGCAAACCATGACAGGCAATGTTAGAATGGAAGTGGATGGTACTCAGTTGGCCGGACCTGAATTTACACTTTTAGAGCTCACATTAACCGATTATTTTCCCAAAAGTGGTACGGTTGGAACCGAAGTAACGCTGACAGGAAATACTTTTGGTACGGACCCAACCAAAATACAGGTACTTTTCAGTGGTATTGAAGCAACAATACAATCATTGACAGATATAGAAATTAAAGTATTGGTGCCCGAAGGAGCAACTACTGGGGACCTCAATATCATTACAGAAGATGAGGGACTCGGTGTGCCGTTTACGGTTCTTCCTGGGATTGCATCAATTAGTCCTGAAAGCGGTATTAAAGAATCGGAAGTCACAATAAATGGTAATAGCTTTGGAACCAACATTGCTTCGGTGGAAGTGTATTTTAATGGTAAAGAAGCAGAAGTGCTATCTGTCAATGATACACAAATAAATGTAAAAGTGCCAGTAAAAGCATTTACAGGTTTGGTCAAAGTAATTATCAATGGCACTGAATTAATAGGCCCTATTTTTACCTATATCGTATCCGAAATTGAAGTTTCTGTTTTTGCCGGAAGCGGCATTATAGGATTTGCAGATGGAATAGGTACCGCTGCTCAATTTCGATCACCGCAAGGGATTGCCATTGACGATCTAGGTGACCTATATGTAGCAGATACCGAAAACTACATTTTACGAAAAATCACCCCAAATGGAGATGTTTCTACTTTAGCCGGAGTTGGCGGAGAACTTGGCGATATAGACGGTACAGGCTCAGAAGCAAGATTTAGGAGTGTGAATGCTATAGTGTTTAACTCATCGGGTGATATGATAGTATCGGATAATAGCAACCATAAAATTAAAAAAGTATCCACAGCTGGTATTGTTACCAATTTTGCAGGAAGTGGCTCGAACAGTTCTACGAATGGGCCTGCATTGAGTGCAACATTTCAACAAACCTCTGGCGTTGCTATAGACAGCGAAGGCAATGTATATGTCGTTGAGATCAACAATCATAGTATACGTAAAATAAGTGTTAGCGGAGAAGTAAGCCTTTATGCCGGAGGCACACAGTCCGGAACTGCAGACGGTAACGGTACAGATGCAAGATTTAACAACCCATACGGAATTGCCATAGACAAAGAAGATAATTTATATATAACCGATAGTTCCGTTGGTTTAATACGTAAAATAGCGCCTAATGGTGATGTTACCACACTTGCTGGAAG
>NZ_JBATLB010000302.1:0-27327 GCF_049669965.1 Muriicola sp.
GAATACCACGGCCACGGCCAACATCCAGAGAGGAGTATCTATGGGAACAATCAATGGCACCAGCATCCCGGTAACCAAATACCCTTCTTCTACTTCATGACCTTTGATCACCGCAAAAATAAATTCAACCAATAGTCCAACCCCATAGGAAACGATCACAAGAGGTAAGACTTTAATAATACCTATCCAAAAATTATCCCAGGTAATGAAGTCGTTCCAAACTGAAAAATTTTCAGGGAATCCGTTCACAGCAGAATAATATTGATATCCTGCATTGAACATGGAGAATAATAATACCGGGATCAAGGTCAAGATGACCGTATTCATGGTCCTTTTTAGATCATCGGCGCCTCGTATATGACTCCCGGAACGCGTAGTTTCATCCGGAGTGAATAAAAAAGTATGAAATGCATTAAATGCCGGGGCCAACTTCTTATCCCTGTAATGATGCTTTAGGATATGCAGTCTTTTCTTAAATGTTAGTCTTTTGTCACTCATCCTTATCCAATTTCTTTATAAAGTAAATCCAATCCTTCTCTAATAATCTTTTGATGTGGCTGTTTTGAAATACAAACAAACTCCGTCAGGGCAAAATCTTCTGGTATCACCTCATATAATCCCAACTGTTCCATTTCATCCAGATCCTGCACCATACATGCCTTTAACAATTGTAATGGGTAAATATCTAGCGGAAAGACTTCCTCGTATTGCCCAGTGACCACAAAAGCCCTATGCTCTCCATTAGTATTGGTGTTAAGGTCATATTTCTTTTTAGGCTGTAGCCATGAAAATGTGAGTGCCCTTGTAGTAGATACCTTGTCAAATACCGGCTTTGTCCAACCAAAAAATTCATAATCGTCTCCTTCAGGAATAACAGTAACCGTTGTATTATAAAACCCAAGATGTCCGTCTGGTCTTGATCTAGAACCAGTGAGTACATCGCCGTTAATGACCCTGAATTTTTTATCATGAACGCCGCTGGCGTATAGAAATGTAGAAATCTCAGCCCCTATTTTGGTCTTAAAATACTGTGGCCGCTTAATAGAAGATCCTGCCAGGGCCACCAAACGTTCAGAATTAAATTTTCCTGTTAGTAATGCTTCCCCAATAATTACAAGGTCTTGCGGACTGATGGTCCAAACAAGTTCTCCTTTGTTGATAGGATCTATTTTATTGATCTGTGTTCCAACTAGTCCTGCCGGATGCGGCCCTGATACTTTGTGCAGTACAATACCTTCCATAGTTGCCAGTGGCGAATTAGAGGAAGAGCTAACGGACACATGTATACTCCCGGGAGTTAATTTTGAGATCGCCGTTAAAGCAGCCTGTAATTCTTGCTCTTTACCCTGCAATACATAATCCATGTCTGCCGCCAAAGGCGCAGAATTAAATCCTGAAATAAATATTGCCTTGGGGGTTGTCCCGGGGCTGGCAATAAGATCATAAGGCCGTTGTTTGATAAAAGGCCAACACCCTGTTTGCAATAGAAATCCTTTGATTTCCGCTGCAGTTGCTTTTGCCAGGTCTGGAGTTTTATGAGTAAGTTGATCCTGGGTTTTATCTGCAAGGATCTTGATATTTAAGATCCTCCTTCTAGCGCCCCGTTCTATCTCAATTAATTCACCGCTTACAGGTGAAACAAACATCATGTTCTCTACCTTCTTATTGAAGAACAAAGCCTCACCTGCTTTTACTTCGGCCCCTTCCTTGACAATCATCTTTGGAGTAAGTCCGTGAAAATCAGATAAATTTATAGTATAAACATTGCTCAAGGCGGCTTTGGTGGTTGTAGGCTCCGCAGCACCTATGAGATTGATGTTTAACCCTTTTTTAATTCGAATGTCTTTTGACATGAAATGGAAACCTTTTATGGTTATAAAAATTTGCCCAAAAATACCACATAAAAGAAAGTTTTCATAATTATTGACTATAAATTTGGCCCTTTGGACGAAGGGAATTTGCACGGCATAGTTTTTGTTTACCTTTGGCCTAAAAATATCCCTTTAATGCGCCTATTTCTTAAACATTTATTTCTGTGTTGCTTTGTCATCCAGTCCTTTGCGCAAGTTCAGGAGGAGGTAAACCCTCCCGAAAATATAAAATCTATCATCTTCAGAGGTGAGACCGAAGATCAATTTCCTGTGGTGCAATTGGGGGATGATATTTATCTCGAATTTGACGATCTCCTCGCCTCAGAGCAAGACTACTATTATTCAATTATTCACTGCGATTACGACTGGACACCCTCGCAATTACTTAAGTCGCAATATCTGGTTGGAATAGACAATCAACGGATCATAAATTACGAGAACAGTTATTCTACCCTGCAGCCTTATTCTAATTATCAGTTGACCATTCCCAATACCAATGTAAGACTAAAAGTTAGTGGGAACTATGTGTTAGAAATCTACAATAGTTCCTATGAACTTCAATTCTCAAGACGGTTTGTTGTATACCAGAATTTAGTGCGAGTTGCTGCGGTGGTGCGCCGCTCCAGAGATTTTGAATATCTAGATCAGAAACAATCGGTTCAGTTTAGCATAAGAGCGGCTGGCTTTCCCTGGGTAAATCCCAAAAGGGAAATAAAAGTTGCCCTGATACAAAATTACCAATGGGATCTTATGATAAATTCTATTGCTCCCCAATACACCCTTGGAGATGAGTTAGTCTACAAATATGACCAGGAAACCAGTTTTTTTGGTGGCAACGAATTCCTGAATTTTGACACCAGCGACCTCAGGGCACCTACCGCGGCTATTTCACGCATTGAATTTGAGGATATTTATCAGCATTATCTCTTCCCGGATATTTACAGGTATGACCGCCCTTATACTTATTTCCCTGATATCAATGGAGATTTTGTAATCAGAACATTGCAGGGGGTCGATGGATCGCGTGAAGCGGAATATACTGGGGTACATTTTACCTTACCCTATACAGAGCGTGTGGGCTTGGACGATGTGTTTATTTACGGCAAATACAATAATTACGCCCTGGATGATGAGAATAAAATGTCCTATAACGAAGAAACAGGAAATTTG
Source organism: Muriicola sp. (assembly GCF_049669965.1). Classification (NCBI taxonomy): domain Bacteria; kingdom Pseudomonadati; phylum Bacteroidota; class Flavobacteriia; order Flavobacteriales; family Flavobacteriaceae; genus Muriicola; species Muriicola sp. The sequence continues at coordinate 3,042 of NZ_JBATLB010000302.1, forward strand.
GAAGCGAAACTATTGCTTAAACAAGGGTTTTATAATTACTCCTATGCTCTAAAAAGAAGTGATGGTAGTGTGGATCTGAATGCTGTAGGTGGTAATTTTCATTTTACAGAAAACAACTATTTGATCCTGGTATATTATCGAAATTTCGGAGATCTCTACGACGGGATCATTGGTATTGGAACCGCTAATTCCCGCAACATCAGCAATTAAAACAAAAGTTACAGCAGAAAAAAATATCGATACACCGAATATCTTTATTCAATGCTATCTCTTTACAACGATAATTATTATCTTGCTCACTCAAAGGGAATTACGAGAATTTTAAATAGGACTTTTCTGCACCTTTAGTTAAAGAGAGAATAGCTCCTTTTAAAGTTAACGCAAGATTCTTTTTTTTGACACACGCATCTTTTCTTTTTATTTCAAGGCATTTTAAGCAGGTTTTAGAAAATATGAAAATGATTACACAAGTTACCAGAGGGATTAAAATTTCAGTTGCAACAAGTTTTGAAGGAACATTTTTTAAAAACTATAAAACACATTTTGCGTTTGGTTATACTATCACCATAGAAAATCAAAGTAAAAGTTCGGTACAATTAACATCGCGCCACTGGCAGATTTATGATGCCCTCAATGAAATGGAGATCCTTGATGGTGAAGGGGTCATTGGAAAAAAACCAGTCATCAAACCAGGACAGTCACACACCTATAGTTCCGGATGCTTATTATCCTCCCCTATTGGATCTATGAAAGGATATTACAATATGGTCAATTTTTCTACGAACGAAAAATTCAGGGTATATGTTCCCAGCTTTAAGTTCAGCGCACCTTTCGCCTTAAATTAGACTTTTTTTCACCAATCAGAATTTCAGAAACCTCCCTCCTTTTAGTACCTTTGCATGATTTTTAACCAAAATAGCATGTCATGGGTAAAGGATTTTTTCAAGTACCAATAGCAGTCAATGAACCTATCAAAGGGTATGCCCCCGGGTCGCCGGAGAGAGAAGCTGTATTAAAACAGTATAAGGCTTATTACAAAAGTGATGTGGATATCCCCTTGTTCATAGGTTCCAAAGAGATCAAAACAGGAAACACCAGACCTTTATCTCCTCCCCATGACCATAAACACAAGGTAGGACAATATCATTTGGCAGAAAAGAAACATGTTGAGGAGGCCATTAAAGTGGCCCTGGAAGCCCGCAATGATTGGGCAAATCTTGCCTGGGAGCAACGTGCTGCTATCTTTCTAAAGGCTGCGGAACTTGTAGCCGGACCATACAGAGCAAAGATCAATGCGGCTACTATGATCGCACAGTCTAAGACAATACACCAGGCAGAGATAGACGCGGCCTGCGAATTTATAGACTTCCTTCGCTTCAATGTGGAATACATGTCTCAGATCTACCAGGAGCAACCAGATTCTTCAGAAGGAATTTGGAACAGGGTAGAATACAGGCCACTGGAAGGTTTTGTATACGCCATTACACCCTTTAATTTTACGGCCATAGCAGGTAACTTACCGGCAAGTGCAGCCATGATGGGAAATGTGGTGGTATGGAAACCTAGTGATAGTCAGATATTTTCAGCAAAGATCCTGGTGGATATCTTTAAAGAGGCCGGATTACCAGATGGCGTGATCAATGTTATATATGGCGACCCGGTAATGATCACAGAGACCTTGTTGGCCCATCCTGATTTCTCAGGAATACACTTTACAGGATCTACCGATGTATTTAAAAGTTTATGGACCCAAATTGGGAACAATATCCTTAAATACAAGACCTATCCAAGAATCGTAGGTGAAACAGGAGGAAAAGATTTTATTGTGGCCCACCCTACGGCCAAACCAAAACAGGTGGCAACTGCCATTGTACGAGGAGCGTTTGAATTTCAGGGACAAAAATGTAGTGCCGCATCAAGAGTTTATTTACCAAAATCTACGGCAGATGAAATTATTGCTGAGGCAAAGAAAGACATGGACACTTTTAATGCCCCTGGATCGCCAGAGGATATGAAAAATTTCATTACTGCTGTGATCCATGAAGGTTCTTTTGACAAGTTGGTTAGCTATATTGAGCAGGCCAAAAAAGATAAAGACGCAACCGTTGTAGCAGGAGGCGGATATGACAAATCCAAGGGTTACTTTATAGAACCTACTATTATTCTTACCACAGACCCTCACTACGTTACCATGGAAACTGAATTATTTGGACCGGTGGTTACTATATATGTATACGATGATAAGGACTGGAAAAAAATGCTTCATTTGGTAGATACCACCTCTCCGTATGCACTAACCGGCGCCGTAATGGCCACGGACAGATATGCCATAGAAGAGGCTAGCAAGGCGCTTCAGAACTGCGCAGGAAACTTTTATATCAATGACAAGCCAACCGGAGCAGTAGTAGGCCAGCAACCTTTTGGAGGTGCCAGGGCATCAGGAACTAATGACAAGGCCGGATCTGCTCAAAATTTACTGCGATGGGTGTCGCCCAGATTGATCAAGGAGACTTTTGTGACCCCTGAAGATTACAGATACCCGTTTTTAGGGTAAGTATTGTATCCCAGATATATTAAAACCCTTAAGAAGACAAACTTAAGGGTTTTTTCAGGTCCAAATTTGAACTACGATAGTTGTCTACTACTTAACTTAAACCGCTGCAACATACTATTTATGTAAATTTAACGTTAAATAAATGTAATTTTTGTGTAAATTTGAATACTATAAAACTATATTCCTATGAAAGAACGAAAGTCATCTCTGCGTATGATAAGAAAAGAAAAAGGAGTTTGGGGCACTCTCTATTCCACGATGGCGAATTACGCCCGTAAGTGCAGACACTCCTATTTGTCTATGCTAAGTATTTAGTTTCTTTGATATTTCATGGGAAGATATACCAGCTTCTTGGTTTCAAAAAAATCTTCCACAAAAAAGTTAGACAGATCAAATATTTGTGCATTCCTGTAAAGTTTCAGCTCCTCTGTTAAGTCGCCTCCCTTAAGGTATAGAATTCCATTTTTTAGAGAATGAGAAGACTGTTTACTGATCTTTCCTTTTACCCAGTGAACAAAAGTTGGCATCGCCGCCACAGCCCTGCTAACAATAAAATCGAATTGCTCATCCAAATCTTCCACTCTGGTATGGAAGGCCCTTGTATTGGTTATTCCCAATCCCTCTACAACCTCTTCTACCACTTTTATTTTTTTTCCAATAGCGTCTACCATAGTGATTTGCACATCCGGAAAAAGTATAGCAAGAGGTATACCAGGAAAGCCTCCGCCCGTCCCAACATCTAATACCCTTGCTCCTGGATTAAAAGTAATAAGCTTGGCAATTCCCAGGCTGTGTAACACATGCCGGAGATACAACTCGTCAATGTCCTTTCTGGAGACAACGTTTATCTTCTTGTTCCAATCTTGGTATAAAGCCGCCAATAATCCAAATTGCTCCTGCTGAATCTCAGTAAGATCCGGAAAGTAATGATTGATGATCCCTGCATCCATATATGCCAGTTAGTTCCACAAAAGTACCATAATTAGCGGCACTTTTTAATCATATTTTATGAGTTTAGAGGCATTAAAAATTAAGATATTACGTTATCTTTACGACTTTGAAGCTTATTTTTATGGAGAACACTACAATTAAATTTTCAAGAAAAGACTCTGCAAATTTCTTCCGAACACTAAATAAACGTGTAAACGATTATTTTGCAGAAAACAATTTAAAAAAGACCGGGAACTGGAAACTGCACTTTAAAACAGCTGTAATGTTCTCCCTGTTTCTTGCGCCCTACTTTTTAATTCTGACCCTCAATCTACCTAATTGGGCAAATCTATTGCTGACCATAACCATGGGTGTTGGGATGGCCGGAGTGGGCATGAATGTAATGCACGACGGGAACCATGGTTCGTATTCCACCAAAAAATGGGTGAATAAACTAATGGGAAGCAGTATCTACATACTTGCGGGTAATGTATACAACTGGCAGGTACAACACAATGTCTTACACCATACCTATACCAATATTCACAATCATGATGAAGATCTGGAAGCGGGTAGAATACTGAGGTTTTCCAAGCATGCGAAATGGCACAAGTTTCATAAATTTCAACATTATTACTCTGTGTTCCTATACGGTCTGCTTACCTTTAACTGGGCCATTACAACAGATTTTCAGCAGATGTACCGATATACCAAGCGCAAACTTTCTTATGGCAAATTCCCCAATCCATTCCTTAACTGGAGTGTTCTTTTAGGTACCAAAGCCATTTATATCTCCATATGGTTTGTGTTACCTATGATAGTACTAAGTATTGCCTGGTGGAAGATCCTTCTGGGCTTTTTCATTATGCACTATGTAGCCGGAGTTATCCTAAGTGTTGTATTTCAATTGGCACATATTGTTGATGAGGCAGATACACCTTTACCCGAAAAAGATGGCAGCATGAAAAACACCTGGGCCATTCACCAATTGTTCACCACCGTTAACTTTGGCACAAAAAACCGAATCGTCAACTGGTTCACCGGTGGCTTGAATCATCAGGTTGAGCATCATATTTTTCCCAATATCAGTCATATTCATTACACAAAAATCTCCAAAATTGTGAAAGAAACGGCCAAAGAATTTAATTTGCCCTACAATGAATATAAAACTACCAGAAAAGCTATAATTTCGCACTTCCAACACTTGAAAGAGCTGGGCAAAAATCCCGGTTTGCAATATCAATAAATCATAGCAGGCATGAGTAACCAACTATCCGATAGAATTAACAAATTATCTACTTCGGCCACACTGGCTATGGCAGCAAAAGCCAGGGAATTGAGAAGTGAAGGGAAAGATATTATTGGTTTAAGTCTCGGAGAGCCCGACTTCAACATCCCGGAATTTATTAAAGAGGCTGCTAAACAAGCCGTAGATGATAATTACAGTAGCTATTCGCCTGTTGATGGGTATGCCGATCTTAAACAAGCCATTGCCTCAAAATTCAAAAGAGACAACCATCTAATGTATAACCTCAATCAAATTGTAGTATCTACCGGCGCAAAACAGTCGCTCGCCAATGTTGCCATGGTAATGCTCAACAAAGGGGATGAAGTTATCTTACCTGCCCCCTACTGGGTAAGCTACAGCGATATCGTGCAATTGGCAGAAGGTATCCCCGTAGAAGTTCCTACCAGTATTGATACCGATTTTAAAATTACACCGGCTCAGCTAGAAGCTGCCATCACTCCCAAAACAAAAATGCTGTGGTTCAGCTCCCCTTGTAATCCCAGTGGTTCTGTATATAGTGAAGAAGAATTAATAGGACTGGCAGAAGTTCTAAGAAGACATCCCGGCATCTTTATCGTCTCAGATGAGATCTATGAACATATTAATTTCAGAGGAAAACACGCCAGTATCGCGGCCATAGACGGCATGTACGACAGAACTATTACTGTAAATGGGGTCTCAAAGGCCTTTGCAATGACAGGATGGCGAATAGGGTATATTGGCGCAGCCGATTGGATCGCCAAGGCTTGCACAAAATTTCAGGGACAGATTACCAGTGGGGCCAATGCTATTGGCCAGCGTGCCACTATTACCGCTCTTGAAGCACCGGTGAGCAAGATCCAATTTATGATCGATAAATTCAAGGAAAGAAGAGATCTTATTCTTGGACTATTAGGCTCTATTGATGGATTTAAACTCAATGTGCCCGAGGGTGCTTTTTATGTCTTTCCGGATGTTTCCAGCTATTTCGGCAAAGAGTTGCACGGCACCCTAATAAACAACGCATCAGATTTTGCCATGTACCTTCTTGAAAAAGCCAATGTGGCAACCGTTACCGGTGAAGCGTTTGGCAATCCCAACTGTATTCGTATTTCGTATGCAGCTTCTGAAGATGAAATTAAAGAGGCGGTTGCCCGGATAAAAAAAGTACTTTAGGCCAATTAGGTTTTCTTCCAGAAGTAAGGGGTCATCAGGATCAGGACCGTAAATAATTCCAATCTCCCGGCTAACATTAAAAAGCCACACCACCATTTCCCAAGAGCGGGAAGACTATTAAAATTATTGAGTGGACTAAGGCTTCCAAAGGCCGGACCTACATTCCCCAGGGAAGACGCTGCCCCACCAATGGCGCTGTCAAAATCAAGACCTAAAAATCCCAAAACCAGGGCTCCAATAATAAAGAGTAGCATATAGAGCACAAAAAATCCTATCACATTATACACCACATGCTCTGTTACCGTCTTATTGTTAAAACGAACAGGGATCACCGCATTGGGATGAAGAGTTCGCTTAAACTCTAACAATCCATTTTTTATAATCAGAATATGACGCATTATTTTGATCCCTCCCGCAGTAGACCCAGCGGATCCTCCGGCAAACATTAATCCAAAAAAGAACACCGTAATAAACGGGGTCCATGCGGTAAAATCGGCAGAAACAAAGCCCGTAGTAGTCACTACGGCAACTACCTGAAATAACGCATGTCTGAAGGCGCTTTCTGCATTACCCAGCACCATTGGATGATATTCGCTAAAAGATACATTGGCCTTGAAGAAAATTACCAGTGCCACAATACCTGAAAATATTACTACAAGCGCAGTATAGTACTTAAATTCTTCATCCCGCAAGATTTTCTGCACCTTTCCTTTAAAGGCAAAATAACTCAGTACAAAATTGCTTCCAGCCAAGAACATAAAGAAGATCACAATGTATTGGATAAGTGGCTGATTGTTCCAATAAGCCAAACTTGCGTTCTTTGTTGAAAAACCACCTGTGGAGAGTGTTGCGAGCGAATGGTTCATTGCGTCAAAAAACGACATCCCTGCCAGTTTCAGCAAGATAGTCTCCGCTACAGTATACCCAAAATAGATCAGCCAAAGTCGTTTTGCAGTATCCGTAATTCTAGGATGTAATTTATCCGCATTCGGACCCGGGGCCTCGGCAGCAAACAATTGCATACCTCCAATACCCAACAAGGGTAAAATGGCTATGGCCAGCACTATAATTCCCATTCCCCCTATCCAATGGGTAAGACTCCGCCAAAATAAAATACCTTCGGGAAGAATTTCTATATTATCTACAATGGATGCCCCTGTAGTAGTGTAGCCAGACATGGTCTCAAAAAAGGCATTAGTGATATTTGGGATGGCACCTGAGAACAGGTAAGGAAGCACTCCGGAGGCAGACATAATGATCCATCCGAAGGTTACTATGATATATCCTTCTTTCCTACTGACCTCCTTGTCATGTCCTCTGGTAAAGAACATGGCCAATACGCCGATAAACATGGTAACGATAGCAGCCAGGGTTATATCCAGGGTTACTCCATCCTGATAGATCCCACTTACCAGGGCGGCTAAGATCATAAAGCCCCCGTTGCACAATAGGAGCAATCCCATCAGGTGAATTATTATCTTCCCATTGAACCCCATATTATAAGAATAATCTTTCTATTTTCTGAATGGCTTGTGGTAAACAGCAAACAACAACTCTGTCTCCTGCAGCTATTTCAAAATCGCCAAGAGCTACCATCCCCTTGCCATCGCGGATAATCCCTCCAATGATCGCATTCCTCGGGAAGTCGAGTTCCTTAATTACCTGCCCGTTCATTTTGGAAGAGGACTTTACTTCAAATTCGAGGATCTCCGCATTGAGATTATTGAGCCTTGTCATGGCCACTACTTCTCCCTTGCGTATATATCTGAAGATATTGTTGGCTGCAAGTAGTTTTTTATTGATCAGTGTATCTATCCCTATAGACTGTGATAATTGAAAATAGTCCATGTTCTCTACAAGGGCGATGGTCTTTTTGATGTTCTTGGATTTTGCCACCAAACAAGACATAATATTGGTCTCCGAATTTCCGGTGACCGCAATAAAGGCATCCATAGAATCCAGACTTTCCTCTTCGAGTAATTCCACATTTCTACCATCTCCATTGATCACCAAAGCGTTGGGTAAAATATCTGCCAGGTCAAAAGCTTTCTCCTTGTTCTTTTCAATGAGTTTTACATTGAATTTCTTTGCACAAAGATCGCGCGCTGCCTTGAAACCTACCTTACTGCCTCCCAGGATCATCACATTCTTTAACTCTTGCCTCTTTTTCCCGGTGAGTTTATAAAGTTCATCTACCCCTTTTTTATCGGTTATAAAATACACCTGATCATCTACCTTAAAAACGGTGTCCCCCCTCGGGATAAGTGTAAATTGAGTACCGCCTCGTTGCATGGCAATGGGCATAAAATGCAATTCGGGAAAAATGGATGCTGCTTCTTTGACCGACTTTCCAATAAAAGGAGCACTCTTTGGTAAGGAAACACCTACCATGATAAGAGCGCCATTTTCAAATTCATAGGTATCGAAGAATGCCGATTGATTTAAAAGTTGTTGTATTTCCGAGGCTGCCAATTCTTCCGGAGAGATCAACTCATCGATACCAAGGTCAGAGAAATTAATGGTTTCCCTATGATCCAAAAACTCCGTATTAGAGATCCTGGCTATAGTTTTCTTTGAACCCATCTGTTTAGCCAGCATACACAAGGTGATGTTGGTTGTCTCGGAAGAGGTAACACCTATCACCAGATCAGACTTCTCTACGTGTGCTTCCTGCAGCATGGAAATTGAAGTGGCATCACCTCTCAGAACTCTGATATCCAGATGATTATCTGCATATATCAAACTTTCTTTATTGGTGTCTATCAGCGTAATATCTTGTGATTCGTAGGAAAGTAGTTTTGCCAAATGAAAGCCTACTTCACCTGCGCCAGCGATTATAATTTTCATGAGTTAAAAAGGTCTTTTATCATATTGTACAGACCGTCTAGGAAGTTCTATTTAGATCTATAAAGCCACGGTACTTATCCAAGAAAGAATTGCATGGTTTTGCAAGGCAAAATTACGGAAATTTATTTCAACCTATCCTAAAATAGCCTGCAGTTTATCCCTCCCTTCTGATTACTACGATAAAATTGCCATTATGAGCCGGGGCATTGTAGTATCTTTGCCGCAAAATAATTAAAATGGCCAAGAATGTAATACCTTACAAAGACTCTGATAAAGGCAAAAAAGAACAGGTTACCTCTATGTTCGATGCAATCTCTGAGGAGTACGATGGTTTAAATAGAGTAATATCTTTTGGAATTGATGTAAAATGGCGCAGGCGGGTGGTAAATATCCTTAAAAAAAGAGAACCGAAAAGCATTCTGGATATCGCAACCGGCACAGGCGATCTGGCGATTAATCTGGTAGAAACAGGTGCTAAAAAAATTGTAGGTTTAGACATATCAAAAGGGATGTTGGCCGTAGGGAAGAAAAAAGTGATCCAAAAGGAGTTAGAGGCTATTGTTGAAATGGTCGTTGGAGATAGTGAAAATCTTCAATACGAAAGCGGCAGCTTCGATGCCGTTACCGTTGCTTTCGGGGTTCGGAATTTTGAACATTTAGACAAAGGCTTGGAGGAGATTTACAGGGTACTCAAACCTGGGGGGACACTTGTCATCCTGGAAACCTCCGTACCTACAAAAACTCCATTTAAACAGGGATATAGACTCTACTCTAAATATATCCTTCCCGCTATCGGAAAAATTTTCTCCAAAGATCGTTCTGCCTACAGGTATTTAAGCGAATCCGCTTCTGTTTTTCCACACGGTCCTGAATTCAACAATATTTTAAAGAAAATTGGGTTTATAGGTATGGAGAATAGGCCCCAAACATTTGGTGTGGCGTCTATATATATCGCCACAAAGTAAGTATATGAAAAAAATTTTCTTGCTTTTTGCCCTGTTTTTATTCATACAAGCGCAGGACCTACAGGCTCAATTTAACGAGAAGCCCATCCTCAATTTAGAAAATGAGGATAAAGCGTTGTTGAATTGGGGCTACTTTTTGGGCTTTAATCAATACGATTTTAAGTTCGATTACAAGAATGATCTCCAAGACATCCTGGTAGACAAAACAATAGGTTTTAATGTTGGCCTTATAGGGGAACTTCGCCTTAACGAATTTTTAGACCTTCGCTTTGAACCAGGACTTTACTATGGCTCCAGAACACTAGGTTTTCCTGGTTTTTCAGACGAAATTGATGCGATCAGAGAGGTAAAGTCTACCTATATAAATTTTCCGCTTCTTCTTAAAGTTAGCGCCAAAAGATTGGGCAACTGGAAACCGTTTCTGGTTGGGGGTGTCTCCACCTCTATGAACCTGGGAAGTAATGAAGCTAGCCTTGATGACAATAGTAGTGGGACATTTCGGATGAAAAGTCAGGTGTATAACTACGAACTGGGATTTGGAATCGACTTTTATACAGAGTACTTTAAATTTTCTCCCTCCATCAGAGGAGTATTTGCTTTTACGGACGAATTGGTCCCGGATAATGATCCCTCCAGCCCCTGGACCGGGAATATCGATGCCTTGCGAACACGAGGTGTTTTTGTGAATTTTACCTTTGAGTAATTGCGCCTTAATTTCTCCTAAGCTCATTTAATAAAATAGCCGTTGCAGTGGCCACATTCAGGCTCTCTGCACTTGCCTTGCCATACTGTGGGATACTTACTTTTTTATGCAACATGAGCTCGAGCTTTTTTGAAATTCCGTGAGCTTCGTTTCCCAAGATCAGCATCCCCCTGGATGGCCAATTTAACTTGTACACGGACTCTCCTTCCATAAAAGCGCCTATCACTGGCACATCCAACTTTTCTATCAGGACCTCCAGGTCTGTATAGACGGTATTGACCCTTGCGATAGAGCCCATGGTGGCTTGCAACACCTTGGGATTAAAACAGTCTACAGTATCGGTAGAACACGCCAGGTGTTTAATCCCGAACCAGTCGCACAAACGAATAATTGTCCCCAGATTACCAGGATCTTTCACCCCGTCCAGCACAAGTATCCAGTCAGTAAAGTTCAGCGGAACCGGATCGGGAATATGAAAAATGGCCAGAGTCTTATTGGGTGATTTCAGACTGCTTATTTTTTGTAGCTCCTTCTCACTAATTATTTGATAATCAAATCCTTTGGAAGGCAAAAGCTCCGGGGTGGTGGTATATAAACTCTGAAGCTTGAGGGTAGTCTGTAGTAACTCGTTCACCATCTTTACCCCTTCAACTACAAACATGCCGTTTAAGATCCGGTATTTTTTTTGTTGTAAGCTTTTTATAAACTTTATTTGACTTTTTACAACCATACAAATAATGTATTTTTGATTCTTATGAATACCCCCTTTCATCTTAAAGGCCACGCTGCTAAAATAGGTATCTTCTTGCTTATCGCGGTGCTTACTTCCTGTAATGCCTTAAAAAGAGTGGAAGAAGATGAATTGCTACTTACTAAGAATAATATAATTACAGATGGAGAAACAGTGGTGGATGAGGATATCAAAAGCCTAATTGTCCAGGAGCCAAATACACGAGTGCTTGGCTATCCCTTGCGACTCAATCTATACAACCTGGCCAAAAAAGATCCTGATTCTTTGTACCAGGCATGGTTACAAAAAAAACCAAAAAGAAAAGAGCGCCTTGCTTCCTTCTTGTCCCAAAAACAGGTAGAAGCCCTGGGCGAATCCTTTCTTGTAAAAGGATACAGTGAATGGCTGAAAAAGATCGGAGAGGAGCCTGTTATCATAGATACCTCCAGAACCCGTAAAACCCTCCAAAGACTAAGTGCCTTTTACGGAAGTAAAGGATATTTCAATAATTCTACCACCTTCAATATTGTTGAAGAAAAAAGAAAACAACGGGCGGGTATCGATTATATCGTTACCCTGGGAAAACCGTATCTCATAGATTCCTTATCTAAAAATATTGCATCGCCTGCCATAGACTCCCTGTATGAACTGAACAAAAGATCTTCTTTTATTAAAGAAAAAAAACAATTTGATCTGACCGATTTTAACAATGAAAGACAACGCCTAACAGGACTATTCAGAAATACTGGGGTATATAATTTCCAGGAAAGCTCCATTACTTACGACATACTTCGCGATACAACCGAAATAAGGGACGATCAGAATATGAAGGTAGAGCTGAACATTGGAAATCTGAGGAAGCGGGGGGATAGCGCTGTAACCACCTCAGAATACAAGGTGTTTTCCTTTGAAAAGATTAATATCTATGCCGATTATAATTTTGGCGATGATCCTTCTGAGCTTCAATCCCTGGAATTTGAAAACAACACTATCTATTTTAAGGACAGACTACGTTATAAGCCGAAAGCCCTAACAGATGCCATCTTCCTGGAAAAAGATAGTCTTTACCGCGATCTGGACAAGCTGCGCACCTACAGACAGATTACCAACCTTAATACCTTTAAATATCCAAACATACAGATCATTGAAGACAGTACCGAAACCAAGCTAATCTCTAATATATATCTCACCGCACGTTCCAAATATTCCCTGGGTCTGAATCTGGATGTGACCCATTCCAATATACAGCGACTGGGAATTGGCTTTAGCAGTTCACTAATCACCCGGAATGTCTTTGGAGGAGCTGAAACACTTAGTCTTTCGGCAAGAGGGACTTTTGGATTATTGAGTGACACCAACCTACCCGAGGATTTTTTCTCAGAGATAGGTGCGGATATAAACCTCACCTTCCCTCGGCTGTGGTTTCCGTTTTTCAATACCAAAAAATTAGTTCCTTATTATATGATTCCCCAAACCAGGATCTCAGCAGGAACCAGTTTTCAGAAGAATATTGGCCTGGATAAGCAAACCCTGAACACTATCCTTGGATACAATTGGTCACCTGATACCTTTCGAAAAAACACCATTGAACTCTTGAATATACTGTACGTAAGAAATGTTAACTCTAATCGTTTTTTTAATGTATACGGGAGTAGTTACAGGCAATTGAATGATATTGCAAGTGAGGACATTTATACGAACGATCCTTTACTATCCGAATTTTATGACCCCGCTGCCGATCCAAATGAACCACGCCTTTTAATTCCGGCAGGGACTACTGGTTTTACAGAGGAGGTGCTGAATGGAACGGTTAACTCTAGTGCAGACGACTTTATTGAGGTAAGCAGAATTGAAGAAAGGCGGCAACGTCTAACAGAAAATAACCTGATATTTTCCAGTAACTACACCTTTACCAAAAACAATAAAAGTGGTATAAACGATAATAGTTTTTACCAATTCCGAATTAATCTGGAAAGTGCAGGAAATTTGCTTTCGGCCCTTTCCTATGTTTTCCCATTTAACGAAAATGACAACAATAGTTTATTAGTCTTTGGAGTACCCTATTCCCAATATGTCAAAACAGAATTCGACTTTATAAAACACTGGGATCTGAAAAGATCGAATGTGCTGGCTTTCCGAAGTTTTATTGGCGTAGCAGTACCTTATGGAAATTCGGAAAGTGTTCCTTTTGTCCGTAGTTATTTTGGCGGAGGCTCTAATGATAACAGGGCCTGGTTTCCCTATTCCCTGGGGCCGGGCAGCTCTAGCGATATTAACGACTTTAATGAGGCGAATCTAAAACTGGCTTTTAATCTGGAATACCGTTTCCCTATTGTAGGCAATATTAAAGGGGCCCTGTTTGCCGATGCAGGGAACATCTGGAACGTTTGGGATAATGTAGACGATCCTGCCAAAACATTTAGCGGATTTGACTCTTTGGGCGACATTGCTTTGGGAACGGGCCTTGGACTGCGCTATGATTTTACGTATTTTGTATTCAGGGTAGATGCCGGATTTAAGACTTATAATCCTGCAGAAGTGCCTTCTAAAAGATGGTTTAGAGATTACAATTTCGGTAATGCAGTCATACAAATAGGGATCAATTATCCCTTTTAGACCTAATTATTTTATTACTTTTGCGCGTGAAACCTTACTAACAAATCAAACGATATACTATGTCTCATACTATAAAACCGGGTGTTGCCACAGGTAATGAAGTTCAGGAGATCTTCAATTATGCAAAGAAAAAAGGCTTTGCTCTTCCTGCGGTAAATGTTACCGGTTCCAATACGATCAATGCGGTTCTTGAAACAGCTGCAGCACTAAATTCGCCCGTGATCATTCAATTTTCTAACGGCGGATCCCAATTTAATGCGGGGAAAGGACTTTCTAATGACGCACAACAAGCCGCCATTAAAGGAGCCATTGCAGGTGCCAAACACATTCATGAACTGGCAGAGGCTTATGGAGCTACGGTTATCCTGCATACAGATCACTGCGCAAAGAAACTTCTTCCCTGGATAGATGGTCTTCTTGATGCCAGTGAGACCCATTATAAGGCAACCGGGAAGTCGCTCTATAGTTCACATATGATCGACCTTTCGGAGGAGCCCATCGAAGAAAACATAGAGATCTGCAAGAAATATCTGTCCAGGATGAGTAAAATGGACATGACACTAGAAATTGAGCTTGGTATTACAGGAGGGGAAGAAGATGGCGTAGATAATTCGGATGTAGATGATTCCAAATTGTATACCCAACCTGAGGAAGTGGCCTATGCCTATGAAGAATTATCCAAAGTAAGTCACCGATTCACTATTGCCGCTGCCTTTGGAAATGTACACGGTGTCTATAAACCCGGAAATGTAAAACTTACTCCTAAGATCCTTAAGAATTCACAAGAACATATTACAAAGAAATATGGGGTAGAACACAATCACATAGATTTTGTATTTCACGGAGGTTCTGGTTCTACGGTAGAGGAGATCAGAGAAGCCATCGGATATGGGGTCATTAAAATGAACATAGATACGGATCTTCAATACGCCTTTATGGAAGGGATCAGGGATTATATTCAGGGGAAAGGAGCTTATTTACAGGCTCAGATCGGTAATCCTGAAGGCGATGATCAACCTAATAAGAAATACTATGATCCAAGGGTTTGGCTGCGCGAGGGTGAGAAAACTTTTATAACGCGACTCAAGAAGGCCTTTGAGGATCTCAATAATGTGAATACCCTGTAAGTTGAATCTTTTACCTTTAAAGAAGACAGTATGACGGCTTGGTTTAAACGAAAAGAAAAAGGAATTCAAACTGCAACAGAGCAGAAGAAAGACACACCCAAAGGGCTATGGTATAAGTCGCCTACCGGGAAGATCGTAGAATACGAAGAACTTGCCAAAAACTTTTATGTTAGTCCAGAGGATGATTACCATGTACGTATTGGGAGTAAAGAGTATTTTGAGATACTTTTTGACGACAATAAGTTCCTGGAATTGGACCCAAAATTAACTTCGAAGGATCCTTTAAAATTTGAAGATACCAAAAAATACAGTGACAGGTTAAAGGCAGCCCAAAAGAAGACAGGATTAAAAGACGCTGTGCGCACTGCTATAGGGAAGTCTCTGGGTAAAGACCTGGTAGTTGCCTGTATGGATTTTAGCTTTATAGGTGGGTCTATGGGAAGTGTTGTGGGTGAAAAGATCGCCAGAGCCATAGATATGGCCATCAAGAAAGATGTACCCTTTGTGATGATATCAAAGTCGGGTGGTGCAAGAATGATGGAAGCCGCCCTGTCCCTGATGCAACTCGCTAAAACCTCTGCGAAGCTCGCACAATTGGCGGAAGCGCGGATCCCCTATATTTCATTGTGTACAGATCCTACTACAGGTGGAACTACAGCATCTTATGCCATGTTGGGAGATATCAATATCTCGGAGCCCGGTGCGTTGATAGGTTTTGCAGGACCGCGTGTGGTTAAAGAGGCTACCGGTAAAGATCTTCCGAAAGACTTCCAAACTGCCGAATTTGTGAAGGAGCATGGTTTTCTGGACTTTATTGTGCATAGGAGTGAGCTCAAAAAGAAGATCAATCTCTATATAGATCTCATCCAAAATAATCCGGTTAGATAAAAAAAAGGCCCTGAGTATTTCAGGGCCTTTTCAATGAATAGTGTTATTTAGTTTTTAAATCTTCGAAGGAAGATCTCTTCGGTAGTACCGTCAGGATAGGTCAACAATCCCTTCGCATCGCAGCTACCATCTCCAAAGTCGAGACTTGCAGTAGCTTCATTCCTGGAAATGTTTAATACACCACTTACAATAAATCGGCAAGATAATTCTCTGCGCAGTGGTGTTGCGGTCTCCTTCATAAAGACATTTCCTTGCGGACCTGTAAAAGTTCCCTTCCCGCTAATAAGGTATACATTGTCTCCCCAGAAACCGGTACCCACACCTTCGATCCACTCCCTTGTTCTGTTCCCGGTAAAACTGGCTGTATCGCCGTTTGGCCAGGTGGCAGCATAATTTGCATCGGCATCAGACTGCGGATTTCCGTTCTCATTGGCACGCATTCTCACAATAGAAGCACCTCCTTCAATAGCTACGCCATTAAAGGTGAAATTCTCTAAAGAAAGACTTAAGGTATTCATGGCTTGTTCCATGTCCTTGGCATAGCTAAGGAATATAATTCCGCTAAGTGTATTGCCATTGGGCAATTCACAACCCTCACCAAAATCAATGGTGCGTTCCCTTGTGGTAGAGGTAATGACCGTTGTTATGGTTACACATGCCGGTAAGAAATCCGAGTTGTAGGAAAACTTTGAGGTAGATAGTACCTCATCTGCGATATACACATCTTCAGCAATGTTTAGGATCTCTTCTGAGATCAATTCTGCTTCATCACTTGCCTTCAACTCGGCCACTTCAAATGATTCTTGTTCCGCAACCGGGGCGGTTTCTTCTTTGTTACAGGAAAATAGCAAAGCAGCTACCATTAGCATACCCCCTGCATAGTTCAATGTTTTGAGACTCTTTTTCATAATGTAGTTTTTAAAGATTACCCTCCTAGGACTATTATTGTTAAGAAAGGTTTAACACGGGGTCAAAAATATTAGTTCCCCAAGGTGTATTCTAAAAATATTCCTATCTTTGCACCTTGATTGAAAATCAATCAGATACATAAAAATCATTAAATAAAATATTGGCATGTATTTAACCAAAGAAGTGAAGAAAGAAATCTTCAAAAAGCATGGTGGAAACGAGAACAATACCGGTTCCACGGAAGGTCAGGTAGCATTGTTTACGCATAGGATCAATCACCTTACTGGTCATTTAAAGAATAACCGGAAAGATTTCAATACAGAGAGATCTCTTGTTATGCTCGTGGGAAAAAGAAGGAGTCTTTTAGATTACCTAAAGAAGAAAGACATTGAGAAATACCGCGAACTAATCAAAGAATTGAATATCAGAAAATAATAGAAAAGGGGAGGACATGTCTTCCCCTTTTTTTATTCTCAAGCCCCTAAGAAGGGCAACATTAAAAAGCTTACACTCAGTTTTTCATTGGTCCACAACACAACAACACAACTTCGGCCGACCATGAGGGCGGCAGACCATTGTTTAACATACCTGTAGAAACAGGTTTAATTAAAAAGTATGATTCCAAAAACATTTAAAGAGGTCATTGACCTTGGTGATGGTAGAACTATTTCTATCGAAACCGGAAAACTTGCCAAACAGGCCCACGGTTCTGTTGTTGTTCAATCAGGCAAGTGTATGTTACTATGTACAGTAGTTTCCAATTACAAACAAAGTGATGTAGATTTTCTGCCTTTAACAGTAGATTATCGTGAAAAATTTGCAGCCTCCGGGCGCTATCCGGGTGGTTTTTTCAAAAGAGAAGCCAGACCCAGTGATGGTGAAGTGCTTACCATGCGCTTGGTAGACAGGGTGCTTCGTCCTTTATTTCCAAAGGATTACCACTCAGAAACACAGGTCATGATACAATTAATGTCTCATGATGACGATGTAATGCCAGATGCAATGGCCGGTTTGGCTGCCTCTGCAGCAATACAACTATCCGATTTTCCTTTCGAATGCGCTATCTCTGAGGTACGCGTTGGAAGGATCAACGGTGAATTTATTATCAACCCAACACGGGCCCAGTTAGCCGAATCGGACATCGATATGGTAATTGGTGCCTCCGCAGATTCAGTGATGATGGTGGAAGGTGAAATGGGTGAGATCTCGGAAGAAGAGATGGTAGAAGCCATTAAATTTGCCCACGAAGCCGTGAAGGTGCAGGTTGCTGCTCAAATGAGATTGGCAGAAGCTTTTGGCAGAAAAGAAGTTCGTGAATACGAACAGGAAGAAGAAGATGAGACCATGGCAAAGGGCATTCATAAAATGGCCTATGACAAGGTATACGTTGTTGCCAAAGCAGGCTCTTCCAAGCACGAACGCAGTGCGGCTTTCTCTGAGATTAAAGAGGAGGTTTTAGCTTCTTTTTCTGAAGAAGAGGTGGCAGAAAAGGGAGACCTTATCAAAAAATACTATTACAAGGCCGAAAAAGCCGCTGTGCGAGACCTCACCTTAAATGAGGGCCTTCGTTTAGACGGGCGTAAGACCGATGAGATCAGACCCATCTGGTGTGAAATAGATTATCTACCTTCTACGCACGGGTCTGCCATCTTTACAAGAGGTGAAACTCAGGCATTGGCTACCGTTACTTTAGGTACCTCTCGTGAAGCTAATCAAATAGATATGCCTTCTTATGAAGGAGAAGAGACATTTTATCTTCACTATAATTTCCCTCCTTTTTCAACTGGGGAAGCAAGACCTATCAGAGGTACATCGCGTAGAGAAGTTGGTCATGGTAACCTTGCCCAACGTGCCTTAAAAGGTATGATCCCCGCTGATTGTCCTTATACGGTACGTGTTGTGTCTGAAGTATTGGAAAGCAACGGGTCCTCATCAATGGCTACCGTATGTTCCGGGACTATGGCTCTAATGGATGCCGGGGTACAGTTAAAGAAACCTGTATCCGGTATCGCAATGGGACTCATTACTGATACTGAAACCGGGAAATACGCCGTATTATCGGATATCCTTGGAGATGAAGATCACCTGGGAGATATGGACTTTAAAGTTACCGGTACTCAAGACGGTATCACAGCTTGCCAGATGGATATCAAGGTAAAAGGTTTGTCGTATGAGATCCTTGTAAAGGCTCTAAAACAAGCCAGGGATGGAAGATTGCATATCCTTACGAAATTAACAGATACTATTGATGCTCCAAAAGCAGATGTTAAACCACATGCACCAAAAATGGTTACTACCACTATTCCAGGGGAGTATATCGGTGCCTTGATTGGTCCGGGTGGTAAAGTAATTCAGGAATTACAGAAAACTACCAAAACCACTATCGTGATCAATGAAGATCCTGTTACTGAAGAAGGATTGGTTGAGATCCTGGGAACAGATCAGGCCGGAATAGATGCCGTATTGGCGAAAATAGATTCTATTACCTTTAAACCAACTGTAGGCAGCATCTACGAAGTAAAAGTGATCAAGATCCTCGATTTTGGTGCAGTTGTAGAATATATGGATGCCCCGGGGAACGAAGTATTGCTTCATGTATCTGAGTTGGCATGGGAACGTACTGAGAATGTTACGGATGTAGTGAACATGGGTGATGTCTTTGACGTGAAATACTTCGGAATAGATTCCAGAACCAGAAAGGATAAGGTTTCCAGAAAAGCTCTGCTGCCTAAGCCCGAAGGCTATGTAGAAAGACCCCCAAGAAACGATCGAAATGATCGTGGTGATCGCGGTGATCGTGGAAACAGACGTCCTACAAGACAGCGTAGAGACTAATATTTTCTTTTAAAAAAACCTTAAACCCCGTCCATTGGTCGGGGTTTTTTGATTTTTTTAACATTTAAATGAAAATTTCGTAACCTAATTGTAACATTCCTTCTTTTTTTACGTATAAGTATATGCAGTCTATGCACATTGAACCTAAATAGAAAGGAACCTAACAGATGAGACAGTTAAAGATTACAAAACAGGTGACGAACAGGGAAACCGCGTCGCTCGACAAATACTTACAAGAAATTGGAAAAGTAGATCTGATCACGGCTGATGAAGAAGTAGAATTGGCACAAAGAATCAAGGCAGGTGATCAATCGGCTCTGGAAAAACTAACTAAAGCGAACCTGCGGTTTGTTGTTTCCGTGGCAAAGCAATATCAAAATCAAGGTCTTACCCTACCCGATTTGATCAATGAAGGCAACCTTGGACTTATTAAGGCTGCTCAGCGCTTTGATGAAACCAGGGGATTTAAATTTATATCCTATGCAGTATGGTGGATTCGTCAATCTATCCTGCAGGCATTGGCAGAGCAATCTAGAATTGTTAGACTACCCTTGAATAAGATCGGATCTATTAATAAGATCAATAAAACGTTTGCATTTCTGGAACAAGCTCATGAGCGTATGCCTTCTGCTGAAGAAATCGCAAGGGAATTAGATATGACTGTTGAAGACGTTAAGCAGTCGCTCAAAAATTCAGGACGCCATGTATCTATGGATGCTCCTTTGATAGATGGAGAAGATTCCAATCTTTACGATGTATTACGCAGTGGCGAATCTCCAAATCCAGACAAGGATCTTTTACACGAATCCCTGAGAACGGAGATCGAAAGAGCTCTGGAAACCTTAACACCCAGGGAAGCAGACGTCATCAGATTGTATTTCGGCCTTGCCGGACAGCATTCAATGACACTGGAAGAAATTGGTGAAACCTTTGACCTTACCAGAGAACGGGTACGTCAAATTAAGGAGAAAGCCATCAGAAGGTTAAAACATACCTCAAGAAGCAAGATCTTAAAAACCTATTTGGGCTAAGGTACCCCAAAAGCAATCCGTTAGATGTCCGATTCCAAAATTGGAATACTGGAGTTTTTAACTTAATTTGCATACGATAACAACAGTTTATCATGACTGTTCGTTTTTTGATTGATGAATAAACTCCGGCTGATTACCGGAGTTTTTTCATTTTATAGCCTATTCCCAATTTTGTACCTTTATCTATGGCAGTATCTGTAAGCAATTTAATCCGTAATTTATCACCTTCCTCTAAATCAATTTTTGGCTCTTTGATCCTGAGCCTGCCTGTAATGCTGCTAATATCTTCATGCGATGTTGGCAAATCAACTCCTCCTTCAACGCCTGAGTCATTTACCACCCCTCTGGGCAAGGTATATACAAGAAACAAACCCAGCGAAAAACTTTTGGAGCAATACTATGAGGCAAAAAAAGCTTACCTCAAAGACACTACAGATGTTGACCTTCTTATTTGGTATGGGCGAAGAATGGCCTATCTAGGCAACTATGAAGATGCGATAGCCATTTATTCCATGGGTATCCAAAGGTTTCCCATGGAAGTACGTCTCTACAGACACCGTGGCCATCGTTATATTACCCTTCGTGAGTTTGACAAGGCCATCGCCGATCTGGAACATGGGGCAATACTAATTCAGGGCACTTCCAATGAGATTGAACCCGATGGTATGCCCAATGCCATGAATATCCCGGTTAGTACCTTACATGGTAATATCTGGTACCATCTTGGACTTGCCTATTACCTCAAACATGATTTTGAGAACGCCTATCGGGCATACCTCAATTGTCGGGAAAGCGGTGAAAACCCGGACAACATCGTATCGAGTACGCACTGGCTTTATATGATTCAGCGCCGACTTGGAAACACAGCTATTGCAGATAGCCTACTACTTCCTATCGAAGACGGAATGGAAGTGATTGAAAACACCAATTATTACGACCTCTGTAAATTTTACAAAGGCTTGATCCCTTTGGATTCCCTAACTAAGGCTAAAGAATTGTCGGCTGCTTCAGATGCAGTTAGCTACGGTTTGGCGAACTGGTATTTGTACGAAGGCCCGCAAGAGAAAGGTCTTAAACTTCTCAATGATATTGTGGGACGAGACAGCTGGAGCTCCTTTGGTTATATTGCTGCTGAAAGCGACCTCGGTAAGATCACTATCAGAAAAGGAGACCACATTATCTCTGAATAACAAGGGTTTGTTTATTTTTACAGACATATAAATGTGCTGATCTATGAATCAAGTAAAAATTGCCCCTTCCCTCCTCGCTGCAGACTTCGGAAATCTTCAGAAAGATATAGAGATGGTGAACCACAGTGAGGCAGCCTGGCACCATTTGGATATTATGGACGGGCTTTTTGTGCCTAACATTTCTTATGGGATGCCAGTGGTAAAAGCCATCGCAAAATTTGCAAAAAAACCTCTGGATGCGCATTTGATGATCGTGGATCCGGACAGATATATACAGACCTTTGCAGATCTTGGCGTCTATATGCTTACTGTACACTATGAGGCGTGTACCCATTTACATAGAACAATACAAGCCATTAAGTCTAGCGGGATGAAAGCAGGGGTTGCTTTAAATCCGCATACCAATGTAGAATTATTGAAAAATATCATCGGAGATCTGGACCTGGTACTAATCATGAGTGTTAACCCCGGATTTGGAGGCCAGTCTTTTATTCCAAACACCTATGACAAGATCAGAACACTAAAGCAATTGATCAAAGAACACAAGGCTACGGCCTTAATTGAAGTAGATGGGGGCGTAAGTATGGAGAATGCGGCAAAATTAATGAATGCCGGCGCAGATGTATTAGTGGCAGGGAGCTCTGTTTTTAAATCGAAGAATCCCTCCGGTACCATCGCAGAGCTCGCACGGGCAACTAATGCCTAAAACATAGACAGGTAATATTTCAAAAGATCGGTGGTAGTTACCATCCCTACAATTTCCTCACCATCTACTACGGGAAGGGCGTGGAACTTTCTATTTGTAAGTAAGGAAGTAACTTCTCTTACGGTGTTTTTTGGACTAATTGTTTCAGGTGTGCGCACCATAAGATTTTTTACATTAAACATCTCGTAGATGTCCGACTGTATATCACCTTCCTCACGATAGGCTCCATCAGCAAAACTTATTCTGAGCAGATCGTTCATACTGAGCATACCCACAATCTTCTTGTGATCTGTTACAGGCATATGCCTGATGTTGTGTTTTTTGAACAAATGCTCAGCTCGGGCTAAACCATCTTTAATGTCAACAGAAATAATTTGTTTGGTCATTATGGTGGTAATTGGTATATCAATGGAAATAGTCATGATGCTTATCTTTTATTTTGTTCTCTTAAATATCCGATTCTTTAGTCCCTCAAAGAATGATAAATATCAGGTTTAGCAAAGTGCGTATTTTCAGGTATTTTAGTATTTAATGCCTAATTTTGCTACTAACAAGTGCAAAGCTAGTATAAGGATTATAAAATGATAAAGGAATTAGACCTTATTATCGTAGGAGGTGGCCCCATAGGCATCGCCTGCGGCCTGGAAGCACAGAAAAAGGGACTACACTATCTTATTTTGGAAAAAGGGCCCATTGTTAATTCCCTTTTTAACTATCCTGTGAATATGCAGTTCTTCTCGTCTTCTGAAAAGTTAGAAATAGATGAGATTCCTTTTATCAGTAAAGAGGCCAAGCCTAAGCGAAATGAAGCCCTGGAGTACTACAGAAGGATTGTAACCTCCAATAAATTGAACATACGTCTTTTTGAAAAGGTCACTTCCATCCAAAAGGAACAAGCAATATTTGAGGTAAAAACGGAGAGGCAAGAGTTCACGGCCAAGAACGTTATTATTGCTACCGGTTTTTATGATCTTCCAAACAAATTAAACATACCGGGAGAAGACCTTGCCAAGGTCTCGCATTATTACAAGGACCCTCATTTTTATGCCAGTCAGAAATTGGCCGTGATCGGAGCCAGCAATTCGGCTGTAGATGCTGCGCTCGAATGCTGGCGCAAAGGGGCAGAGGTTACAATGATCATTAGAGGCCCCGAAGTTGGGCAACGGGTGAAGTATTGGGTTCGCCCCGATATTTTAAACAGAATTAGCGAAGGAAGTATCAAAGCCTATTACAATACCACGGTCGCAAAAATAAAGCCCAAAGAATTAATTCTTTCCACTCCTGACGGATCACAGAAACTGGAGAACGATTTTGTTCTTGCGCTCACCGGATATAAACCTAATTTTCAATTTCTTGAAGCATTGGGCATACATTTATCAGATGATTCAAAAAGATTACCGACCTATGACGAGGATACCATGGAGACCAATATAGAAGGACTGTTTCTGGCAGGGGTGATCTGTGGTGGTATGGAAACGCATAAATGGTTTATCGAGAACTCAAGGGTACATGCAAAGATGATCATCGATCATATTGTTAAAAAGCGTTCTGTTCCTGCCTAATTGTCATCTCCTTTTTAATGCGATCTATATTTTGAATTCGAGGCTATAATGCGATGATCCCTGAACGTTACAAAAAGCTTTGGGTCATTTTGTTCGGTGTTCCCTCAACGCTCCGCTAGGATTACCTCACCTCCGTTCGGTGTTCCCTCAACGCTCCGCAAAGGATTACCTCACGTCCTTCGGAGTTCCCGCAACGCTCCGCAAAGGATTACCTCACCTCCTTCGGTGTTCCCTCAACGCTCCGCTAGGA
>NZ_JBATLB010000303.1:0-4391 GCF_049669965.1 Muriicola sp.
AAAAAATAGGATGCAAAGCCGGATGTTTCCGCAGCATTTTATTTTTCCTGGCTTATGAATAATCTCACGCCTCCGATATATCGGGGGCGTTATTTTTTTACTTTTGGTTAAAATAAGTATCCATGAATTTTATTCTCATAGACAGTGAAGTTAGAACCTCCTTGCTCCCTTTTACATTTACAAGGCCTGTGGCAGAGATCAGGATCGGGATCCTTACACTTCGAGAGAAATGGGAGGCTTATTTAGAAGATAATACCTCCTTTAAAACTGAGGAATACCTTAGGATGAAGTATCCTATAAGACTAGCGGCAGATAATATTTTTATAGATTCGTCTTTTTTACCTACCCCAGACCTGATTTCCGCCATCCGATCGTTGGAAACAGAAACCGCACTAAGTCATGATCAAAAGATAGTGGCTTATAGGTCTTCCACAGATATTTCACATTCCGATGTAACTTCTTTACAACAAAGATCCTACACCAAGCCATTGATCAGGGTGCAAAACACCTGGGATATCTTTTCAAGAAACGGGGAGGCCTTACAACAAGACTTTGATCTGATCACCAAAGGAAGAAAAAGTGCCCCTATCTCCAATACTAACAGGCTGATCTCTCCGGAAAATATCTTCCTTGAAGAAGGGGCTAAGGTAGAGTACAGTATACTAAATGCTTCAGAGGGTCCTATTTATTTAGGCAAGAATTCTGAGGTCATGGAAGGGAATATGATACGTGGAGGCTTTGCACTATGTGAACATGCAGTGGTAAAAATGGGAGCTAAGATCTACGGACCAACTACGGTTGGACCTTATGGGAAAGTCTGCGGTGAGATCAACAACTCTGTCATCTTTGGGTATTCCAGTAAAGGACATGACGGATATCTTGGGAATTCTGTATTGGGGGAATGGTGTAATATTGGCGCTGACTCTAATAATTCCAATCTCAAGAACAATTATGCCAAGGTACGCTTATGGAATTATGCCACAGAGCGCTTTGAACAAACCGGATTGCAATTTTGCGGTCTTATGATGGGCGATCACAGTAAGACAGCTATTAATACCATGTTCAATACAGGAACTGTGATTGGTGTAAATTGTAACATCTATGTCCCGGGCTTCCCGCGCAATTTTGTTCCCAGCTTCAGTTGGGGCGGAGCAAGCGGATTTTCTACCTACCAGACTTCGAAAGCTTTTGAGGCTGCCG
This sequence comes from Muriicola sp., assembly GCF_049669965.1. Classification (NCBI taxonomy): domain Bacteria; kingdom Pseudomonadati; phylum Bacteroidota; class Flavobacteriia; order Flavobacteriales; family Flavobacteriaceae; genus Muriicola; species Muriicola sp. The sequence goes on from NZ_JBATLB010000303.1 coordinate 1,201, forward strand.
AAGTAATGATGGCAAGGCGTGGAAGGATTTTTGACGAAAAGGAAGCTGCCATCATGGAACACGTTTTTGAACTCACCAAGAAATGGCGTAAGTACTAGAAGATCAGCCTTTCGTATTCCCATTCATATTTTACAACCCGCTCTCAAAGTGTTATCTTTGCCTCCCTATGAGGTTGGATAAGAATAAAATAGAAAAGAAAGTTGCCTTTTATACCCTGGGATGTAAGCTTAATTTCTCAGAAACCTCTACCATTGCCCGGAGTTTTAAGAACGAGGGTTTTCTGCAGGTAGATTTTACGGAATGGGCAGATATTTATGTGATCAACACTTGTTCCGTGACAGAAAATGCGGACAAACGTTTTAAGACCATTGTTAAAAAAGCACAAAAAATTAATTCCGAAGCTTTCCTGATTGCCGTTGGATGTTATGCACAACTTAAACCAGAGGAACTGGCAGCTGTAAATGGCGTTGATCTTGTCCTTGGCGCTACTGAAAAATTTAAGATCACCGATTATATCAATGATTTAACCAAGAATGACTTTGGCACCATTCACGCATGTGAGATAGAGGAAGCCGATTTCTATGTGGGCAGTTACTCTATTGGTGACAGAACCAGGGCATTTCTTAAAGTACAGGATGGTTGTGATTACAAATGTACCTACTGTACCATTCCGCTTGCCAGAGGTATCTCGCGCAGTGATACACTGCAAAATGTTTTGACAAATGCCGCAGAGATCGCTGCTCAAGGGATAAAAGAAATTGTGCTTACGGGAGTTAATATTGGCGACTATGGAAAGGGAGAATTCGGGAATAAAAAGCATGAGCATACTTTTTTTGAACTCGTCCGGGCACTAGAGGAAGTAAAAGGGATTGAGCGTTTGCGTATCTCTTCTATTGAACCAAATCTTTTAAAAGATGAGACTATAGATTTTGTGTCGGCTTCATCGCGCTTTGTCCCTCATTTTCATATCCCTCTTCAGAGCGGGAGTAACGAGCTGTTAAAAAAAATGCGCAGGCGCTACTTACGTGAACTGTATCAAGAACGGGTTGCGAGGATCAAAGAAAAAATGCCACATGCCTGTATAGGTGTAGACGTAATCGTTGGCTTTCCGGGTGAAACTGAGGAACACTTTTTGGAAACCTATCACTATCTGAACAACTTAGACATATCTTATCTCCATGTATTTACCTATTCAGAAAGGGAAAATACTGTGGCAGCCACAATGCCAGAGACCATACCTATGAAGCTTAGGCAAAAAAGAAGCAAAATGCTCCGTGGCTTGTCTGTGAAAAAAAGAAGGGCCTTTTACGAGAGTCAGCTAGGAAGTAGAAGAACAGTTTTATTTGAAAGCGAAAACAAGGAAGGTTATATCTACGGCTTTACAGAAAACTATGTGAAAGTTAGGTCTCCCTGGGATCCTTCTTTAAGCAATACATTACAATTGGTAGCGCTAAGGGAGATAGATGAAGAAGGGCTGGTCCGATTTGATTTTGTGACCGAAGAAATAATGGCATAAAAAAACCTCTCGAATGAGAGGTTTGATTTTTTTTAGATTCGTATCCCAACGGGAAGCATTTCTTTATATTGCCTGTTTTTTCTTAAAAACCCGGCTATTTGAGGACTGGTAGGCACAACTCTCATATTCTTTTCTTGTATGTGATGCAGTACTGATTTAATAAAATCCTCACTAAAACCGTCCGCAGTAATTTCTTCTGGAATAACCAATTTGGTAAGGAATACTTTACGTTCTTGAGAAGAATATTCAATCTTTGCCAAATGGCCGTCAACCTTAGTTTCAAATTGTCGCAAGAAACTATTATCATTAATTACTACTTCATTCATATAGATAGATTTAGTTTTGGTTTCAGACAAAAAAATTACGAGCGTCTCGTAATTTGCAATTTTCTTAAACTCTTGTATTGTAAAGAGTTTAAAAACCCCTTTAAATTCTATAAGGCAGCTAACAAAAGTAATAAAAAAAATGCTAATTTCCTAAATAAAACAGAGTCTAAACGCATATGAGCGAAAAGAAGATACATGTTTATCTTATGCCTGGTATGGCTGCAAACAGCAGTATCTTTAAGCATATAGAACTTCCTAAGGATCGTTTTGCGATACATCTGTTAGAATGGTTTGTACCAACCAAGGGAATGAGCCTTAAGGCCTACGCGCAGAAGATGAATTCTTTTATTACCCATAAGGATCCGGTGTTGATCGGGGTTTCATTCGGGGGAATGTTGGTGCAGGAAATGGCCAAGCATATGGCAGTTAGAAAAGTGATTATTATCTCTAGTGTCAAACTTCATTCTGAAATGCCTAAAAGACTAATATTTGCCAAGTATACAAGGCTTCATAAACTTCTGCCGACCAGCCTGGTGAACAATCTAGACCTCCTTGCTAAATACGCCTTTGGTGAAACGGTTACCCAGCGATTAGAACTTTACAGGGAATATTTGTTTGTCAAGGATATTTATTATCTGGACTGGTCTATAGATCAGATCGTTCACTGGCAACAGGATCAGTGCGACCCTCAATTGGTTCATATTCATGGAGATAAGGATGCGGTGTTTCCTATTCATCACATTAAAAATTGTATCAGAGTAAAAAACGGAACGCATACTATGATCATTCACAGATATAAATGGTTTAATGAACGTTTACCTGCAATTATTTTGGATTAAGGGAGTTCTATTGTATACCTTTGATGGACCACAAATACATAGCGATGAAATTTTTAAAAGCAACTTTAATGTTTCTGGGAGTACTTTTTATAGCAAGTACCCTTATTTTTTCAGTACAACAGGGTCATTTGTCCTCTGTCCCTGCAAAGGTTGAATCCCCTGATCTTAACACCGATAAAAGTGTCGCAGAAGAATACAGGATTACTGCTATAGAAATTCCGGAAGACTTGAATTTTGCAGGAGAATCTGTGCCGCAAAAAGATCCTGAGATCATGGAGCGGATAGACCGGGAATTTTTGGTCAATACCTATTGGCAGTCCAATGCGGTATTACTGATGAAACGAGCCAATAAATTTTTTCCGGTCATAGAACCTATTCTGGCCAAAAATGGCATTCCGGATGATTTTAAATATTTAGCCGTTGCCGAAAGTGGCCTACAAAATGTGGTATCGCCTGCAGGAGCAGCCGGATTCTGGCAGATCATGAAAGCCACCGGGAAAGAATATGGTC
>NZ_JBATLB010000304.1:0-1852 GCF_049669965.1 Muriicola sp.
AATCATAACCCCGCATTTGCGGGGTTTAATTCTATTATTCCCTTCAAAGGCTCAAACAAGTTTGGCAAAGGACTACTCACTGCGTTCGTGATACAAAATCAGTCCGCTGCTGCAATTAGAAAATCCTAACCCCGCATTTGCGGGGTTTAATTCTTTTATTCCCTTCCAAGGCTCAATCTTCGCTTGGCCTTTTTCTGGAATAAAAAAATCCACACCTTCCGTGTGGATTTTCTGAGTGATGTGGAGTGTATTGGATTCGAACCAACGACCCCCGCCCTGTCAAGGCGATGCTCTAAACCAACTGAGCTAACACTCCATCAAGTATTAATAACTCTTTTTAAAGAGGCCTGCAATATCGGAATTTTTTGATGAAGGCAATCCCCTGTTCCCCTAAACTTTTTTCCTTCTGTAAGCTTGCAAACCACCATAAATCTAAATCCCACTATACCCTAAACATCTTTTCAATGAATTAGCCTACCCCTTCCTTTCTTTTAAAAGGTTAAGAGTAGGCCAAACTTCAGTATCTTGGGCAGCTGCCCTATTCTGTCTCCGGCATTAATATGCCTAGGAAATAGTTCTCATCCAAATAATTTTGTGCTACATCCTGTACTTTCTCTGCGGTTAATTGATCAAGTCTGCTCTCTAATTGCATCATATTTTCCAGATTGCGTTCTTCCTGGTCAGCTTTCAGCAGACTTGTAATCCAGTATCTGTTGGTTTTTAAATCCTCTTTGTGTTTCACCAAATACGTCTCCTTAACTTTTGCCATGTCTTCAGGAGTAACACCTTCCTTTTTTATCTTTTCCACCTCTCCCAAAGCCGCATTTATCAACTTATCGACATTCTCGGGCCCGCAGGGAAATGATATACTAAAGGTCAGGTTGGAAAAGGATATTTTACTCAAACTACCTCTAGCTCCAACACCATAGACGCCTCCTTCTTCTTCGCGTAATTTTTCGACCAGTTTTATGGTCAAAACCTCACCTAGGGCATTAACTGCCATTTCGGTTTCGCTATCATAAGGAATCTCCTCCTCCCAAGTTATACTGACATTACTTTTAGGATCACTTCCCTTTTTTATAGTGTGTTTTTGATAGATATCCTTTCTTCTGAACTCTGTAGACACAAACTCTTCATTACTATTCCTGCCCGGCAGTGAAGCTATATAAGTAGCGACATATTCTTTTAATTTCGCTTCATCTATGTTCCCGACAAAATAAAAATGGAAATCTCCGGCATCAGCAAATCGTTCCTGATACTTTTTGTAGGCCAGGTCATAATCAGCCTCGTCCATTTTTTCAACAGTGGGAAATCCGGCATATCTAGAATTACCTTCGTTTTTAATCCGACCCAATTGATCTTGGAAGTAAAATTGGGGATTTGCCATCAAGTTGCCCAGGAAGCTTTTCTGTTTGGTTAAGAAGGAATTAAACGCCTCTTCATCTTTATTAAGGGAAGTAAAATAAAGATAAACCATTTGAAACAAGGTCTCCAAATCCTTAGGTGCAGCCTGACCGTTGAAATTTTCACTAAACGTACTTATCCTGGGCATTACCCTCACAATTTTTCCACTCACATATTTATTCATATCATTCAGGGATAATCCACCAATCCCGGCCTCCATAAGGCCATTATTTGCAAAAACAGTAGCCATAAATTCATCATCACTATAAAGGCTGGTACCTCCTGGACTGTAGGCTTCAAAAAGTACTTCATCGTTTTTAAAATCGGTCTTTTTATAGGTCACTTTGGCTCCATTGCTTAAAGTCATGGTCGTAATGCCCTGCTTCGGATCAGTTTCAGAATTTGCAATACTGCCAGGAACCGGCATTGTTTCCATTAAATCGGACCG
>NZ_JBATLB010000305.1:0-29781 GCF_049669965.1 Muriicola sp.
GCTGGTATTTGGGGAGCTACCCTATCATCTGCTTTAGGGGGTATTCTTGGCGGACCAAGGATTTTGCAGGCTATGTCTATAGATAAAGTAACACCAAAAGTGTTTTCTAAAGGAAAAGGGCGTAACAATGAACCCGTTAATGCCCTTATAATGGTATTCATTATTGCCGAAGCTGGGATTTTAATTGGAGAATTAGATGTTATAGCCCGCGTAGTTTCTATGTTTTACCTAACTGCTTATGGTTTTATAAATATTGCTTTTTTTCTTGAGAACTGGGCAAATCCTGATTTTCAACCAACTTTTAAAATTAAACGCTGGATTGGCTTACTTGGTTTTTTTGCCTGTTTTGCTATTATGTTTAAGTTAGACATGATTGCCATGATTGCTGCCTTGGCAATTATTGCAAGTCTATACTTTTGGTTGCAACGCAAAGAGGTGAAAATTCAATCAAATGATGTATGGCGAAGTGTTTGGGAAAATATTGTGAATAAAGGCTTAAAAAAAATAAACGCCAATCCCGAAGTCAACTCTAGTTGGAATCCTAATATCATTTTGTTTAGTGGCCGAAGTGAACACCAATCGTATTTATTAGAATTGAGTAAAACTGTTTCCGGTCGCACAGGTATAGTAACAAATTTTAAACTCATTGTAGATAAAGACAATACTAAACCTCTGAAGAAAACTGAACAAATTGTTACAGACGATATGTATTCGGATCTGGGCATCTTTGCCAGGCAAATTAAAGTAGACAATATCTATAATGGCATTAAGAATATATCTACTACGTTTGGCTTTTCAGGTGTTGAACCTAATACCATCATGATGGGTTGGCCAAAAGGGTTGGAAGACTCCAAAGAATATGCCGAAATGACAGAGGTCCTTCTCCATTTGGATTATAATTTACTATATCTGGATTTTGATAACAAAACAAAATTTGGAAATTATAAAGCTGTCGATTTATGGTGGCGCGAAACCGATAGTAAAAATGCAGAAATGATGCTTAATATTGCACGTTTTATTATTGCCTCCCCTCGTTGGCAGGATACCAATATTAGAGTGTTGTTTGTTAATAATAACAATGTAGATACTACCATTATTTACAATAAAATATACAAGCTTGTTCAGGATTTGCGCGTAAACGTAGAAATTGAAATCATTGATAATGCTGTACAGCAAATAGCGTTTTACGACCTGATTAAGAAATATTCTGCTGCTACCGATTTAACTTTGGTTGGTATTCCCAATTACAAGATTGAGCAGCAAGCGGAATTTATAGTTAAGACCAATCAGCTATTTGAGACTATTGGCTCCACACTTTTGGTAAAAGCTGCTAATAATTTTAATGTGTTGGACCTGAATTTTGTTAAAGAAAAGTAATAAAATATACTTATAAGAGTCTTCCCTCCCATTACCGTTCATTGGTAGTATATTTGCGCTGTATAAGCACCTGGATTCCACAGTGCAATAGTAATAGGAAAAAGATATGGCGTTTAAAAAATTGCATGCCCATTTACTGGAAAGATTAGAACTTTTTTCTATAGAAACCCCTACTCCTCTACAAAAAACCAGTATTCCTGTCATAAAAAGCGGCGCCAATGTCTATTGTACCGCTCCCAACGGCAGCGGAAGAACAACCACCCTGATACTTACGACCCTCAATAAGCTAAAATGTGAGGCCGAGGGAAATGCACCAAGAGCCATTGTACTGGTTGAAAACAAGGAAAAAGCCCTGGAAATGTATTCGGCCTTCCTGGCATACGCAAAGTATAGTTCCCTAAGGGTATATGTGGGGTATCAGGAGCTGCATATGGATGTTCAAAAGTCTGAAATATTTGAAGGCATAGACGTTCTTATTTCCACTCCAAAAACCTTACACAAACTGTTCTTATTAAATGGCGTAAGTACTTCACAAGTAATGATATGCTCTATAGATGACGCTGATTTCCTAATTCAAAAAGCCGAGTATACTGCCATGCTTGCCATTACCCAAAGTATACGGAAATGTCAGTATGTGATCTATTCAGAGCGTTTACATCCCAGATTAAAACGTTTTGAGGAGTACTTTATGGAACGGGCCCGATATATAGGAGTAGCAGCAGCAGAATAACAATTTCTCTCGTATACCTTTGCTCCTGCCTTCTGCAATGTGCTAGAAAAGGGAACCTTTATACCACCGTTACACGGATCTTTTTCTTTTTTAAGCGGGTGTTATTTAATTTTTCGACCAATTCATGGGCGATGACTACCGGAACGGCCACAAAGGCACAATCTTGTTTTAGTTCAATAACGCCTAATTGATCTTTGTTAATACCCCCTTGCTTAAAAAACAGCCCGGCAATATCCCCTTTTGAGATCTTATCTTTTCTTCCCCCTGAAAGAAACAGGGTTTCCCAAAACTGTGGTTTAACAGGCGACTTTATTGAAATGTCTATCGGGGTATCGTTTTTAATAAACTCGGGCAAACGCCCCTTGGCCCAATACAAAACGTAGGCCGTGCCTTTGGAATTTACCCGGGCGGTTCTGCCATTTCTGTGGGTAAACTCTTCTACAGTCCTGGGAAGCTCATAATGGATGATATAGTTCATTTCCGGAATGTCTATCCCTCTGGCCGCCAAATCTGTAGCGATGAGGATCTTACAAGTGCCGTTTCTAAATTTGATTAATGAGCGTTCTCTGTCTCTCTGCTCCATCCCCCCACTGAAACAAGTATAGTAAATTCCGTGTTTATCCAAATAGGCACTCACCACATCAATACTGTCCTTTAAATTGCAAAAAATAATTCCGGGTTCATTACCGATATGGTGCAAAAGATCTAGCAAGGTTTGCAGCTTATTTTTATCTGCAGCAACTACCGTTTTAATAGCCAGTTTAGATGCTGTATTGTCTTTTAGATAATTGACGATCCTGGGTTTATCCAAACGAACAAAACCGGGAATGGTGACCCCCATGGTGGCAGAGGTCAAAATGCGTTTGTTTATATAAGGTAATTGACCTATGATCTCGCTCATCTCCTCCTCAAAGCCCGTTTCCAACGACTTATCGAACTCATCTAGCACAAGGGTTTTAATGCTTGCTTTTGAATACCGTTCACTTCTAAAATGATCTGCAATTCTACCAGGTGTTCCTATTAATATAGCCGGAATGTGTTTTAATTCTATTTTGTCTTTAGACATGGGTCGGCCCCCATAAACGGCATTCACCTTAAACCCCGAACCCATATTCCGCACTACCTGCTCAATTTGTATGGCCAGTTCCCGGGAAGGCACCAGAATTAATGCCTGTACTTCCGAACATTCCGGATCCAGGGATTCAATAATTGGCAAGAGAAAAGCCAGGGTCTTACCCGTGCCTGTGGGGGAAAGAAGAATAGTATTCGTCGTTTTCTTAATAACGGAAATGGCTTCTTCCTGCATCGGATTCAAGGCCGCGATTTTTAACTTCTCTAAAATATCCTGTTGTTCTCTGATGTTATTAGCCATACGAATTACTTCTTTTGAGAAGTTGGTTTTTCAATAGTGTCAGCTTTCCTTTGTGAATAAGTATCTGCGACTACTTTTTCTATCAATTCTTCTTTTGTTAAATGATGAAACAGGATCTTTATTTTTTCTTTTGTTTCTTCGGAAATGGTACGGTTAGGCTTGGTCTTAAATACTTTTTTAGCCCACAATACCAAATTTGTTTCTTCCCTGTTTTCAGGGTTTTGCTTTTTAAGTTCGGTAAAAACAAGGCCCAATTCTCTTTCAAAATCTGGGATCTTGCTGAGTTCTTCCTGCTGAATGATGCTAACGGAAAGTCCCTCTGATCCTGCTCTGGCCGTTCTGCCACTTCTGTGCACATAGGCTTCATAGGTGTCTGGCAGATGGTAATTTACTACGTAGGAGGTTTCTTTTACATCAATTCCTCTGGCAGCCAGATCGGTAGCAATAAGAATATCTATGTATCCTTCCCGGAACTGTCCCATGATGCGGTCTCGTATTCCCTGGGATAAACTACCGTGAATAGCGCCCGATGAGATCTTGCTTATGGCGAGTTTCTTTGCCAATTTATTGACGGCTGCCTTTGTTCTACAGAAAATAATACCACGTTCTCCTTCCTTAGAATTTAAAAAATGAAGTAATACTTCGAGCTTTTCTATGGGCTCCACTACTACATATTGATGTTCGATGCCTTTGTGTCCCATTTGGGCCATATCTGCTTCCAGATTCACCACATGTTTTGACATATAATTCTGTATCATTTGTTTTACGGTGCCGGGCATGGTGGCGGTAAATAGTATAGTTCTGCGCGATTTTGGAATCTCGGAAACAATGATATCCAGGTCTTTCTGCAACGCACTTACCATCTCATCGGCTTCATCCAAGACCAGATATTTTACCTTTTCTATGCTGACGGCCTTGCGTTGTACCAGGTCTATTAATCGCCCTGGTGTGGCCACCACAATATGTGTCACTTCTTGTAAGCGTTCAATTTGAGGTTTAATGGGAATACCTCCACAAACGGAAGCAATAGAGATAGCAGGGCTATGAGTGGCAAAAGATAGCAGATTGGTATAAATCTGTTGGCCCAACTCTCTGGTTGGTGCCAGAATTACGGCCTGCACTTCCGTATTTTTTGTATTGATCAATTGTAATAAGGGCAAACCAAATGCGGCCGTTTTGCCTGTTCCCGTTTTGGCCAGGGCAACCAAATCTTCTTTTTGATGTAATAGTGCCGGGATCGTTTTCTTTTGAATATCTGTGGGGACAGAAATTTTTAGATCAACCAAGCTTTGCAGCAGTGGCTTGTTAATTCCTAAATCGGCGAAAAGGTCAGACATAGAATAGATTTCAGCAAATATAGGCAGATGCCGCTGGGGAATCGAATTTATATATAGGCCTTCTACAAGGTTGCTACAAAAATTGGTATCTTTAATGAAATCTTGTACGTAGTACAGGAGTTATTTTAGTAAATCTAAACCCTTTGATTTTATGAGACGTTTTAAAGAACTTAAGTTCGCTGCTTTATTGGTGCTATTGGTTACTTTTCTGGGCGCAGGTGCCCTTACCTCCTGCCGTGATACCAAGAAGAAAGAGGACACAGAAATGCACGATGAGCATGCCGAGGGAGATGAACACCCGGAAGGCGAAGAACACCCAACCGAAGAAGGTGACGAACATCCTGCTGGCGAAGAGCATCCTACCAAGGATACCATCCCAAACTAAAAAGCTTAGTTTACTGCGGTATCTTCCGCTGCTTTCCTGCTAAAAGAAAAAGTTGTTTTCGGGAAAGCAGGACGGTCCCCTATTTCCATCACCGGATAGGCTAAAAAGTTGATAGGGCCACCAGAGGGACCGGGGTCTAACATCAGATCGCGCCCTTGGGTAAATTCAATCCTGTTTGCCGGATGCCTGCCAAAATAGTAGGTGGCCAGCGCCGTGTACTTATTGGCTTCGCTAATATCTACAGGCCACCATTTTCCTTCTGCATAAAATTCGGCCCAGCAATGGTAGCCGTCAATTCCTCCTTCATCACGATCTGAGGGGATGGCGGCACCAACCGCAAAGCGCGATGGAATGCCTGCCGATCTGGCCAGGGAAATAAAGAGGGAATGGAACTCTGTACAATTCCCGGTTAAGGCATCGCAGGCGTATACCGCATCACCCGTACCATAGGTCCCGGCCTTAATGTATTTCATATTGTCAATGATATAATCGTATAAGGCACGGGCCTGCATTATGCTTCCTTCTTTCCGTTTGTCTCCAATGATAGAATCGGCCAGGATCTCAAAACGATCACCAATAGGCATCAGTAAATTGGCATTTAAATATCTCTTAGGTTCCGAATCTTCTTCGTAGGGTTGTTTCTCCTGCCGCACTGTGCCATAGGTAAGTTTCACACTTTGTTCGCTCTGTTCAGGGGAAAGCTCCATATAGAGAATAGCATTACCATATTCCTTCTCTTTGAGCATTTGATAGGCCGCCGGAGCCTCTATACTTAATATCTCAATGGTTTGGAAGCGATCGGTTTGCGGTACAGGGATCCATATCCTTGCCGTTTCGGTTATTTCCGGCAGGGTAAGCTCATAGTTAAATACAAATTGGTCCTCCCCTTCTTTAACGCCCAGTAAGCCTTTGGAAGCATTTTGCACCGGCATTCTGTACCAGGTCTTGTCCTTGCGCTGTTTCCAGGTATAAAAGGGTTTTCCGTTGAGTTTATGAAGCGTGGTTTCGGTGACGGTCATACTCCCCGGATCTCCTTCCAGGAAAAAATCGACATCATAGACATCCCCACTTACATCCGCCAGATCCACACATGCAAAATGACGTTGAGGCCCTAAATTAGAAAGGTATTCCGTATGCACCCGCACCAATTGCAAGCGGAGTTCCTTATCTTCCGTAGACATATTAAAATAGCCTCCCCCCTCTTCTACTTTTTTGGCAATATTGGCCTTGATCCCGGCCTCAATATCGGCGGTTACCACTTTGGGAATGTCCGTAACGGCAAGTGCTTGTTCTTTAGAGGCTTGCTTTGTATCCGTTTTGCAACCCATCATGGCAATTAGCATAAAGGCAAAAACTAGGGAAGTGTATTTCATGTGTAACTTTACTTTTAACTACAATGAAATTACAATAATTCTATGGTTCTCCCAATACCGAGATACCTCCCAGATCATCTCAACCGGATTTTTTCATTTTTTTATACTAGCTTTATAAGGTAATTCCCTTACAACCAACCGCTGTGATCAACTTTTTTAGAAACATCAGAAAACGCCTTGCCAACAACAACCAATTCGGGAGATACTTTCGATATGCGTTCGGGGAAGTGGCCCTCATAATGGTCGGTATTTTTATGGCCCTGCAGTTGCAAAACTGGAATGAAAGGCGGCAGCAGGAAATAGAATTCAATGTTATTCTGGAACAAGTGTACAATGCCGTTTTTTATGACGTAGAAAAATTTGAGAGCCAGATGGGTCGTATGAACAATCAAATACAAAGACTAGACACTATTATTCAATTTTCAGACTCCATCCCCAAAAAATACCTGCCCTATGCTCTATATGATACTGGCTTCGATAATTTTAAGTTGTACCAATCGGATGTGTTTTTCTATGCGAACGACTTACAGTCTGATTATCAGAATATAGAACGCAATGAGCTGATCAAGCAAATTTCGGGCTATTTAAGTTTAGTTAGAACCAGTGGAGGTAATGTCTACGACATCAATAATGATATGCTTTCCAATTTTTTAATTTCGGAAGACCTCGCCTTTCCCGAAATGAATCGCGAAGATCTCAATGAGGGGTGGATTTTTTACGACTCCCTGTATTATAGCCAGGCTCGTTTGGATCAATTACAGAAAGATCTTAGAACTGAGAAATACCAGGCCGTCCTTAAGACCTACCGAAGTCAGAAAATTGCCTACAAAAGGGGCGCGCAGGCCAAGTTTAATAATGGCACTTCTATCCTGAATCTGATCAAGGCTTACAACCCGGATGTTCGGGTCATTTATGAAAACGTAGGTATTATAGGAACTGCCCTGGACGGCTATGATGATGTGGGAGGCAGATCTACCCCCATGCAGCGAACAGATGCTGAAAACAGTATCTGGGAAGTGGAGCTTTACTTAAAACAAGGTACCTTAAAGTTCAGATGCAATGATAGTTGGCTTCGAAATTGGGGAGCAAGTTATTCAGAAGAAAACTATCTCTCCGGAGAAGCCATGCCCGATGGGAATAATATTTATGTAGAAGAAGGTACTTACCATGTCAAACTCGATCTGAGTAACTATACCTACGAGTTTACCAAGCTCAACAAATAAAACAAGCTTGGGGCTGTACTAAATAATACTGGCTATTGTTTTGTAGCCTCCACTATTTTTTGCAACATCTCCCTGGCATGGACCGCTGTCTCACCCTCAGGGTCTAATTCGATGGCTTTTTGGTAGAATTCTTTGGCTTTAGTGCTGTCTCCCAATTTCCACCAGGCCTCCGCCAGGCTATCCCAGGCATTGGCAGAATCAGGGAATAATTCTGTATTCAGATTAAAAATAAACAGGGCTTCATCGAACTGTTTTGACGACATCATAGCATAGCCTGCCTTGTTAAACTCCGCTTCAAAGTCGAAAAACTTATAAGAGGGATCTTTTAGCATCCGTGCTGCTTCTGGTTTTATCAACTCGGCCTTGCCACTGGTAAACAACTGGGTAAAATAGTTCATAGGATTCGTAATAAAATCCGAACCCATAGACGCCATAGCAGCTTCCAAGGCCGGATCCTGATTGGTTCTATACTGCTCAAAGGTCATCCCTGTGGCTATTTGTGGGTCCAGGGCCGGTCTGTTCTCCCATTGTGGCTTATCTTGCCACCAGGCAAAGGACAAATAAGCATTCATCTTGGTATTGGGAAGGGTAACCGGACTGTTATCCCCATAAAAATTGATATTCTCAGCGGTAGGTTCCCCAATAAAAATAGCATTAGTATACGTATGTAACTCATTTACCAGATTCTGGCAGGCCGAAAACGTCCTCCGCCCTATGATCACCATAAACTTACCAGGCTGATTTATTTTTTTATTGGCAATTACCCCGGTTACTATGGGCTTGTTCTTATAGTTATTTCCCCCACCATTTAAGCGAACATCCAGTATGAGTTTTTCTACTTCGTTCTTGTCTATAAAATCAAAAACTTCGGCATAAAATTCCGGTATAGCCTGGATGGAATCGTCCATAATCTGACTATGCCGTACATAGACAGTTTTGTGTTCTGGTAAATATTCATAATAATAGATCTTATCAAGGTTCTTTAAATACAAAGGAGTTGTACTAAGATCGCGGGCTTCTAACCAATCCTCTCCGGGTACTACCATACCGTATTGTCTTGGAAAGCGCTCAAAAGGCACTGCCTCTATTCGTTGCTCAAATTGTCGCCCGTCTTTTTCCAGGGTAAGTAAGACAGAGGTACTCATGGTCTTTAAGACCTTTTGTGCATGCAGAAATTCGGGAAATGTGAGGTAATGTATTCCGTAGGCCTTTACAAACGACTCATTTTCTGCCGGTACTACAGGCCGCATCAGCTTCAAAACCTCTTCAATGGGCATACCTTCAATAGCCAGGAGTTTGGCCCCCAGGGCCTCTTTATAACTCTTATGCACCCCTTGGAGAAAGATGCCATCATCGTACTGATATAAGACTATGGGCATTTCATGATACGGGATAACGCCCTCCCAATAGCCCAAAACCGTATGTCCGTATTCAAAAGAAGCCACTATCTTGTTGAAGCCAACCAAAACCTCATGGTCTGCCATCCGAGGGATTGCCTCGTATAAGGCCTCTACCTTGGCGTCAAAAGCCTCAGCAGTGGTCTTTTTAAAAAGAAAAGGAAAATTCTTATGCACGGTCTGCTGTAAAAACCTAAGGTCTTCTCTGTATTGCTCGCTGGTAAAGGTTGCCTGGGCTTGTATACTCATGGAAATAAACAAGAGACCTATGAGCAGCATTGTTTGTCGAAAAAATGGTTGGTTTTTGGTCATGACTTTATACGTTGTGGATTGTCTTATCGTATTGGTCAGCCAAATCGCTTTTTTGTTACAGTCTAAGGCGCTAGACTACCTTGGTAACCCGAACTTTTACAGATTTGCTGATAGGTGTTCGACTACTATCTGAAAATTGGTTAAAAGGCACCAGCGGATTGGTTTCCGGGAAATAAGCGGCAAGATTCTGGTGGCCGATATATTAATATTAGCCATAAATGCTATAGTATAATTTTATGTAAACATTTTTGGGTTAGGATAATTGTCGGATTGATCTTCCAAACGTTCATCCAGGCAAACAAAGTCCTTCTCAAGAAGTAGCTGCAGGGTAGTATTTGAACTAGTGGTTACCGTGCTTTCAAAGCCTACGGTTTCGTTCACTTCCCACCCCTGAATTTTAAGTTCGCTAATGTGTAAGACGATGGTATTATCTTTATAGCTGGCTTCCATAAATTCCACCTGGCTGCGTTGTACGGCGTAGGTGAGTTCCTGCTCACCAAACTGCACTATCTCTTCAATACTTCCTTTGTCGCATAAGGTTTCCACCTCAGATCTGGTGAGGCGGAAGCGTATAGAATTTCCTTTTATTCTGATCTTCATTCTTTTTTTTCTATGTATTTAAAGGTACAATTTATTCATTTTTTAGGCAGTTATCACCAAATTATTTTAAAGGAAATCTTATCAGTGGCAAAATAGAAAGGGTATAATCTGTCAAAACCAGTATCTTGCCCCTGCAATGAAATCAGGACCAATCTCGACTATTATTTTAGCAGGGATCTTTCTTTTTGGAAGTATCCCCTTGTTGATGGCACAAGACTATTTTGATATTGCCTCCTTTTCCTATACAACTGCACTCAACAGATCATTTGAGGACACTGCAGAGGATAACGCAATTCAGGAATGGAATTTAAACCTGGATGTTCCACTGGTGCTGAGTCCAAAAAATGCTTTGATCACGGGTATTTCTGCGGGTAGTATTACTGTTGGACTCTACCCCTCTTCCATGCCTTCTACCAACTTATATGCAATTAGTTTACGACTAGGCATCAACACAACATATTCCGAGAAATGGTCAGGCACCTATCTCATTATGCCCAAGGTGGCGTCCGATTTTACTTCCGGATTTTCAAGGGGGAGACAGATCGGCGCCATTGGTTTACTGACCAATACCAAAACAAATAAATTAAAGTACACCTACGGGCTGTTTGCAAATACTGAAGAATTTGGGTTGTTAGTAGTCCCAATATTTGGGGTGTATTACAAGTCGGAAAACGATCTTTTTGAAGCAAATGTTCTGTTACCCGTTAGGGTGGACCTCAATTATGAATTGAGCGCAACCACTTCGGCCGGACTCCGATTTGACGGTTTAGGGACCAGTTATGACATTCAAAATCCGGGATTTAATGATCATTACGTAACCAGAGCTTCCAATGAGTTGTATGTATACGGGCAATTAAAATTAACCTCTTCCCTCCTATTGCGAGCTAAATTGGGTTATGCCTTCTTTCGGAATTTTAAGGTGTATGACTCAGATGAAACTATTGACCTGTCTTTAGTGGGGATCTTCTTTGGGGACAACCGTACCGTTTTAAATAGGGATGTTGGTGATGGATTTCAGTTTAAAACGGAATTAGTTTATCGCTTTGACCTGTCCAAAAGGAAAAATTAATCTGTATTTTTAATTAAAACATCTCTCATGAAAAATCTGATAAGGGCCATTGTTGCTGGCTATGGAGCCAAAAAAATTGGTGGGGGTCGCTGTGGATGTATAGGCACCATAGTGGTATTTCTTATCTTGTATTGGCTACTAGGATACGTCTTTAAGGTATTCTAAAGGTTTATACTTCAGAATCCGCTACTTTTGCGGGATGAATTTAAAGCGGCGATCCCAACTAGAATTTGTAGGTCTTATGGCTGCTTTGATGTCTATTGCGGCACTCGCCTTGGACGCCCTGCTTCCTGCCCTTGATATTATCGGGATTGCGGTGGGCACTACCAGTCTCTCCCAAAATCAATTATTAATTACCTTATTTTTTCTTGGCCTTGGTATTGGTCCCTTGCTGTTTGGACCTGTGTCGGATAGTATTGGAAGAAAACCTGTGGTCTATGCCGGCTTTGCCATCTTTATAGGAGCCAGTGTCTTATGTGTGTATGCCCCTAATCTGGAGGTGATGATCACCGGGCGTATACTGCAGGGGATCGCACTTTCTGCCCCCAGAACCATAAGCGTGGCCATGATACGCGATAGGTATAGTGGAGATCAGATGGCACGAATACTCTCTTTTGTGGTAGTCGTTTTTATTTTAGTCCCTATAGTGGCACCCACCATGGGGAAATGGGTTTTGGATGCATTTTGATGGGAAGCCATATTTCATGTACAGGTAGGATTCTCTGTCCTGGTTGCGTTTTGGTTTTGGAAACGACAACCGGAGACGCTGACCCTTGAAAACAGAACCTCATTTAGGATGAACGTATTTGTAAAGGGGTACAAGGAATTGCTGAATTACAAGCAAACTATGGTATTTACCTTTATCTGGGGGTTTATAACAGGTTCTTTTTTGGTATATCTAAGCACTTCACAACAGATTTTCGAAGAACAATACCTTATGAAAGAGTCCTTCCCCTATATTTTTGCCACGTTGGCTATTACCATAGGTGCCGCCACCTTGCTTAACGGCACCTTAGTGCTGCGCTTTGGGATGCTTCGCCTGATAACTATCGCACTGGCATTCTATACATTGATTCCGCTGGTATATGTACTTGTATTTCAATCTGGGGTAAATCCGCCGTATTGGGTGGTTTTGTGCTTTTTTGGGTTAGAATTTTTTGCAGTAGGATTTATTTTTGGAAATTTGCGGGCGCTGGCTATGCAACCTTTGGGTCATATTGCAGGAATTGGAGCAGCACTAACAGGATGTCTGGCCACCCTGATGGCAGTTCCTATTAGTGCGTTTATTGGAAGTTATGTGGTAGATTCTGTTCTCCCGGTTTTTATAGGTTTTCTTATTTGTGGTATTATCTCTTATGGCCTATTGGGATATTTTTATTTATCGAAAAGACAATTTTTAAAGGTGTAAATGATCAGAAGAAACTATCTTGTGTTTTTATTTTATATCAGGAGATTGTAGCTGTTGAATTAATTTTTTATTAATGATTGTTTGGATCGCCTTTATTGCCCTTATCATTGTTTTTCTGGCATTAGATCTTGGGATATTTAACAAACATGACCATATTATACGGAGTAAGGAAGCCGGCTTATGGACTGCCCTATGGGTCACCGTTGCCCTCAGTTTTAGTGCCGTCATCTATTGGTTATTCACGGAAGGTCTGGTAGACAATCCAACTCAAATGACCCCTAATGCAGCCGTAATAAACTATATCACAGGCTATCTTATTGAGTTATCCCTTAGTATTGACAATGTCTTTGTGATCGCTGTTATATTCTCGGCTTTTAGCATTCCACCTTTATATCAGCACAGGGTACTTTTTTGGGGGATTTTGGGCGCTATCATTTTCCGGGCGATGATGATCCTTTTTGGGGTTACGCTTATCAATAGATTTGATTGGATCATTTATGTTTTTGGAGTGTTTCTGTTGTATACCGCTTACAAAATGTTTAAATCCGAGAGTATCAAATTCGATCCGAAAAACTCGCTGGTCTTTAAATTCCTAAGAAAGATTTATCCCCTGACGAGTCATATGAATGGGCACGATTTTTTTATCAGGAGAATGGGGATCAAGGCAGCCACACCTTTGTTTGTAGCCTTAATTGTCATTGAGCTAACCGACATCTTATTTGCGCTAGACAGTATCCCTGCCATCCTGGCAATCACAGCCGATCCATTTATTGTTTTTAGTTCTAACATCCTGGCTATACTTGGCCTGCGATCTATGTATTTTTTGGTGTCCAGAATGTTGAGTAAATTCAGATTTATCAATTACAGTTTGGTGGTGATCTTAGGCTTTGTAGGTCTTAAAATGTTGGCTGCAGAATATGTACATATCCCTTCGTGGATCTCTTTATTGCTTATTGTAGTGTCCCTTGCCTCGGGGATACTTTCCTCTTTGCTAATTCCTGAAAAAACTGTCGAAAAGCATTAATAATCAGGTTCAACCATGAATCTTGGCCTTGCCGATATACGTAAGGATCTCATGTTCTAGCTGTATGACCTTATCGAACTGGCTCTGGTACTCAGCTACATATTCATGACTACTGTTACCCGATTTATGGATTCCGGAAATCAATTGATCATTCTCCAACATCAGATCGTGAAGCGAACGTTTTAAACGCTCCATTTGCTCATAAAGTTTTATCGTTTTTGGAACGCAATGGTACGATTTAAGCTGATGGGATAAAGACAAAAGATAGCGTTGTTGCCTTTCCAGGTATTGGATAGGAGAGGTTGATGCCTGTTGAATTTTAGCGGTTGTGTGAGAATCCTTGATTTCCATGACATGGAGCCTACGGAATTTAGAGCATTTATGTAGGTATCCTTAAGATACGAATTTTCGCCGATTTCATGTTAATAATTAACACAGAATTTTAGCGCGAATTCGTTTTTTGAAGGAGTGGATAATTACTTTGAAAGAGCATTTTGTGTTTACAAATTGGCAAGCGCATTTACAGCTAACAGATCTATGTTATTTTAACATCTATGATCTTTAGAGCATCACCTACCGTTTGCATACTATCCATATCTTCATTTTCCAGGGTAATATTAAAAGCATCTTCCACATCGAGCACTATATCTACAAGATTGGCAGAATTTATATTTAATTCTTTAATAAAATGACTCTCTGGCTTTATAGACGCTGCAGAAACATCTTCTGGCAGATAGGGTTCAATAATCTCTTTTAGCTTCGTATACCGTTCTTCTTTTGTCATGATTTATTTATTAAAGCGTTTAAAGATCACACATGCATTTACATCGCCAAAACCAAAACTGGCTTTCGCGATTACTTCGGGGGCCTTTGCAATAGTGTTTAGTGGAACTCTGGAAGGATCAACCCATCTGGAAATATCAGGATGCAGGTCCTCACAATTCGCATTGCCATAGATCAGTCCGTTTGAAATCTGTAACACAGAACCTATGCATTCAATACTTCCTGCAGCAGCAAGGCAATGGCCAATAATCCCTTTGAATGAATTAATATAAGGAAATTCATCCGTATCCCTGCCTAAAGCGATTTTCCAATTCTCAATTTCTACCGGATCCTTTGCGGTGGCTGTTAAATGACCATTGATGGCGTCTATGTCTGTGGCGGATATATGACTGTCCTTAATGGCGTCCTGAATACAGCGCTGCACTGCCAGACTGTTGGGAGCTGTCATAGTACCCCCGTTTCGTTGCCCTCCGCTGTTTATATTACCGCCCAGTACTTCCGCATAAATAGTTGCATTCCGGTTTAGAGCACTTTCGAGCGACTCCAATACAAGGGCCCCTGCCCCACTTCCGGGAACAAAACCGGCAGCAGTGGCACTCATGGGCCTGCTGCCAAGTTCTGGTGCATCATTAAAATTTCTGGGCAGGATCCTCATAGCATCAAAACCTCCCCAAACGTAGGGTCCGCTATCACTGCAGCTCCCGGTTAGTATTCGTTCGGCCTTACCGGATTTGATTCGATCATAAGCCATTAAAATTCCCTCGGTGCCAGTGGTGCACGCCGATGAATTGGTCGTTACCTGGTTTCCACATCCCAGCATACCTCCTAAATAGGCACTGATGCCACTCGCCATGGTTTGTATCACAGAAGTACTCCCTAATCTCTTTGTGTTGCCTTCATCAATAAGATAAATCGCCTCCCGCAGCTTGTCTATTCCTAAAATTCCTGTCCCAAAGATCACCCCACTATCCCAATCCGTATCATTCTCTCCGGTAGGCTGCAAACCGGCATTCTTCCAGGCATCTGATCCGGCCATTACCCCGTATAATAGTCCTGTGGCTTTTAATCCCCGCTGCTCTAATGATGTAAAGTAAGAATTTATATGTTCTTCTGTAAGTTTCGGTTTACCAGCAATTTGACATCCAAATTTTAGTTCCTCAAGTACCGGCTGAAATTCAATACCACTTTGCCGGGCATCCAATGCCCTGGAAAAAGAGGCGATATCCAATGCATTAGGTGCACACACCCCAAGTCCTGTGATCACTACCCTCTTACGCATCACTTTTTAATTTAAGCATCCCGGCAATTGTGCCCTTGCAGACTATTTGATCCCTGTCATTGTACATGACCACCTTGCATTTCAACTTTGAAAAACGGAAATATATCTTTTCTGAAACAACCCTCACCTTTTCATTGGGATAAACCGGCAGCAAATATTCCATTTCCGCACTACTCATCCCTATTTGAAACCCTTCTGTGTCTATCTCCCCCTCTTTTGTCAGTAAATAGATGCCCAGACATACCATGCCAATCTGTGCACAGCATTCCGTGAGAATTACACCGGGGGTCACTGGAAGGTTTTTAAAATGTCCCTGATAAAAGGACAAATTATCTTTAAAGGTATATACCCCTTCTGCACTATTTTCGGTGATTTTCAAAAGCGAATCCACAAACAAAAATGGCTCAGTATAAGGTAATTTTTTTAAGATGCCATTTATTTTCATCATCGTAAACTCTCACCTCCATCTGCTTTTATAATGGTCCCAGTGATCCATTTCGCCTCTTCGAGGCTTAACAAATACACCGTATTGGCTACATCTTCGGGCGTGGTGATACGACCTGAAGGATTTCGTTCTTTGGCACTTTGCTTTATGATCTCACTATTTGGAATCATGGCAAAAGAGCCTGTTTCGGTAATTCCGGCTTGTACGCAATTGGCTTTTACTCCCAAAGAAGCCAGTTCTAGCGCCATACTGCGCGTTAGTGCCTCCAAGGCAACCTTGGCCACCGAGACGGCCCCATAGCCTGGTATAACTCTTGTGTTTCCCTCGCTGGTAAAAGAAATGACACGCATATCGGGATCTTGTAACTTTGCTGCCAGCACTTCCTGTACCCATTCGTACATACTAAGCGCCATCGCCTTAAAGGTGATCTCAATATCCTGGGCAGATAAATGGAGTCCAGAATCGGCATTCATAGGCTTCATACTGCCTTTGGCAATGCTATGAACCAGCATTTTTACAGTATCTCCTTTCTCCATCAAAGCACCTAGATGCGCAATAATTTCCTTTCTTTTTTCAGCTTTTACGGCATCTGCATTCACTGCGTAAAACTTGGCTGCATCTCTTTTGATTTGTTCAAAAGCTTTTTCAATGCGTTCCATATCGGCCCGTCTATCGCGATGTACAATACAAATGGCATATCCGTGCTTTGCCATTTTGCGGGCGGTAGCGAGGCCTAAACCTTTACTCCCGCCTAATATGAGTACCCATTGCCTGGATGTTTTTCCCGCCATTTAATTCTTTCTTTTCCGGAAGTATTAAGTTACATTAAATTGATCTCTTAACCTTGTTTTACCATTCTAATAAGACTCTTTGGGCCGAAAATCCTGGTCCGAAGCTTAGTACAAGTCCTTGCTCCCCGCTAGCTATTTTCTTTTCCATAAATCGTTCCAGGACATATAAAACCGTTGCGCTACTCATATTCCCATAAAGTCGCAATGTTTCTCTGGTATCGTCTATATTCTTCCCAAACTTTCCAAAAAGGTCCTCAACTGTTTGGACGATCTTTCTGCCTCCGGGGTGGAAAATAAGGTGCTCTACCTTTTCAATTGAACTGTTGTGTTTCTTGAGAAAAGGATGCACAATGGTCGGGAAATGCTCGGAGATGGTTTCTGGAACTACGGGGTCCAGGATCATTTTTAGGCCAGTATTGACCAGATCAAAACCCATTAAATGGGTCGCGTCCTTAAAATGATACATCTCCTCCCCTATAATTGCCGGACCCGTTGCTTCTTCTTCTGAAGAAAGTAACACACAGGCTGCTCCATCCCCGAAAATGGCCGCACTTACCATATTGGCCATAGAAAAATCGTCTAATTGAAAGGTTGCTGTGGGGCTTTCTACTGCGATAACGGCTGCTCTCTTACCAGGATTGGATCGCAAAAAATTACTGGCATAGATCATCCCTGATACTCCTGCCGCACAGCCCATCTCGGTGACGGGTAAACGCACAATATCTTGCCGTAAGCCAAGATCGTTAATGATGTAAGCATCCAGAGAAGGGATCATAATTCCGGTACAACTTACCGTAATAATATAATCTAAGGATTCCGGGGTCCACCGCGTTTTTTTGAGGGCCTTTTTCAGAACAGTTGTTCCCAATTTTTTTACTTCACGGATATAGATATCATTTTTTTCTTCAAATGAAGTAGCTGTAAAAACCTCTTCAGGGTGCATGATCCCATATCTTCGATCTACCCCTGCTCCTTCAAAAATTTTCAGGACTTTTCGTCTGAACCTATTTTCCTGCCCGGCAAGCCAAACCTCCACTAAGGGTAAAATGTCTTTTGTGTCTTTGTAGTAAGGCGGAAGCTCTTTGGCAACAGACACAACATGTACTTTATTCATAGCAACTTAAGTATTTTGATGACGCAGGGTCCACTCGTACCGAAAGGCCCATCTCCAGGTAACTTCAGAAGACATCTCGGGCACAGATTTGGCGAACTCATTAAAATCATTTTTGGTAAATCCACTCATGATGGAGACCAATCCGTCATGCCTGGCAACAGCAGTTTTAATAACCACCTTACTAAACACTTTAAAAAGGGCGTAGGCAATTTTGCTCCTGTCAAGATCATTTATAATAACTCCAATGTTGGTTAACACAGCAAATTTTTTTACAAAAGTACGGATCTCTTGCAGTGAAAAATGGTGTAGTGTTAAAGTGCAAAGTAGGATGTCACATTCAAATTCTTCCGGCTTTAAAGAAAATACATCCTTCTGTAGATAGCTGATGTCTGGAAAGCTAGTACTGAGTTCTCTGGCTATTTTGATAGATTTTGAATTCAGGTCGAGCCCTATTAATCTAACCTCTACCCCTTTTTTCTTGCATTGAGAAGCCACTTCTCGCAGCATGCTTCCGTCTCCACATCCCATATCCATGATGGTGTATATTTTTTTGGGATGGCTAGCCATCATTCTATCAAGTGCATTGATCGTAATCTGATTCCCGCCCAGCCATCTATTAGCCACTGTTATATCCTTTAGAATGGCCTTAATCTGGACTTCGTCCAAACTTAGATCGTCCATTAGTTCATTTTCGGTACTTCGCTCCTTAAAACGTATCATACTTCCAAGGGTTTACCATGTGTTCTTCTAATAATGCTTTTCAGGATACCTGGAAATACAATTGCTAATGAAAAAAGAACATCTGTGACATAGGGTGTCATTAATAGTTTTTGCAGGCGCCGTCCTGTGCGGACCCTACTTCCAAAGTTACGGCGCCATTGCGCACGGTACTCCTTTTCTACTTCTGCCCTGTTTGTTTTTCCTTCCTTTAAAAAGTTATGAATCGATTCTGAGGCAATTTTAGCACTGTGGATAGCCATCGCCATCCCATTGCCGCATAAAGGATGAATTAGTCCGGCAGCGTCTCCACACATCAACATATGGTCTTCCACGGCATCTTTAGCCTCAAAAGAGACCTGAGCTATACTCAGGGGCTTCTCAAAAATCATTTCCGCCTCTTTTAGAAAGCTGGCAAGATATGGATTACGAGCCACCACCTGTTCATTGAATTCAGGGATGCTTTGAGTTTTTTGGAAACTTTCATAGGTAACCAAATAACAAAAATTAACAGCTCCGGATTCGGTTTTGGACAAACCGGCATAGCCTCCTTCAAAACTGTGCAAGCCAACCAGATCCTCGGGAAATGCATCCCAATGATAGTGGGCTTTTACCGCAAGCCAGGGAGATTTTTTTTCTATAAAGTTACGGGTAAGCATCTTATCCAGGTGGGAACGTTTGCCATACGCACCAATGACGAACCTCGCCTGAAACGACTGTTTGAGATTATTGACGACTGTAAAGACATCTTCTTCGTATTCTACAATTTCAGCAGAGCTAAAAATTACCTCCGCCCCCATCTCCAAAGCCTTTTTATATAAAAAATTATCCAGGGCGAACCGGCTAATACCGATGGCTCCAAGGGGAAGAGCTAATTGAAAAGAGCGTCCGCGCCGGGTGCTAAATTCCAGGGTAGTGATATCTATGTTCGAAGGTAATTGTATTCCCAGCTGACTCAGGTAGGGCAGCACCTCTTTAGAGAGGTATTCGCCGCATACTTTGTGATGCGGATAGGGCTCCTTTTCTAATAGCAGAATGCGATAGCCTTCTTTTCTTAAATGAATGGCCGCCGTTAATCCTGCCAATCCACCTCCAATAATGATCACATCATACCTAACCACTAGCGAAAGATACATATTCCTGCACAAAAAAACCCGACAATAATGCCGGGTTTTCACAAGTATGTTAGAAGTTTTATCCTTTGGTTTTCTGGATGGCCTCTTGTTTGAGTTCTTCGCTGGCTACAATACCAATTTCTACTCGTCTATTCTTTGATTTACCTTCTGATGTGGCGTTATCTGCTACCGGTTGAGCTTCCCCATACCACTTGGTAGTAAAACGGCTGCTGTCTAGTCCCTGGCTAATCAGGTAATTGGTCACAGATTCTGCTCTTAATTTAGAAAGTCCCAAATTATATTCGTCTGTTCCGGCGCTGTCTGTATGCCCTTCAACAAGAATAACGGTCTTTGGATATTCCTTAAAGACACCTGCCAATTTGTTCAAGGTCTCTACAGAGGTTCCCTTGATATTGGATTTGTTGGTGTCAAAATAGACACCGGCTCCTTCATTAAAGGTTACGTTGATCCCTTCACCTACACGGGTAACTTCCGCTCCAGGAATTTCTTCCTGAATACGTTCTGCCTGGCGATCCATACGGTTTCCAATGTATCCACCGGCAACACCACCCACAACACCACCTATAATGGCGCCCAGTACGGTATTTCCTTTTCCAACGTTATTCCCAATAACACCGCCGATCACTGCCCCTCCTGTTGTACCAATGACTGCGCCTTTTTGAGTGTTGTTAGCATTTTTTACTGCATTGCAGCCCAGGCCTAAACTCAGGATCAATACTATGGCGCCTACTTTATTAAACATATTTTTCATTTTTAATTTTTTGTGAATTCATAAACGATGGATACGGATTTAGCGTCGACCATCACATTCGATTTTAAAATCATTTCATTCTCTGTGAGGGTAGCGATGTTTAATCTGTATCCCAAACCACCGGAAATATCATTTCGCTTCTCGTCAATGAATTTAAATTGCAGCTGATTACTATAGTTGGCGGGGTTACTCACCACAGACCATCTGATAAACCTATCTCCTCCTTCACACAGGGAACCTTGTTTAATGGTATATCTGCCCGTACTGTTATTATCTCTAAAAAACCAGTTGCTCTCCTCAAAACAGATGGCATTCGCATCATTAAACACAACTGCTTTAAACATTCCCTGATTGTTCTCATAATGAATATCATTGAGTGTCCAGGTACCACTCAGAAGATTGCGCTGATCCCGGATGTCTTTGGATATCCCACAGGATGAGATAATCATTCCAAGCAAAAATAAACTTGCAAATTTTTTAATCATAATTTAGTTCGTATTGTTTCGCTCATATATACGTTAGAATGAACGCCTTAGTTCATTCAGAGCGAATTCTTTTTATGCGATCTTATAAAGGGCTGAATGGGAATAGATTACAAGCGATGTTCTTATGCTAATAAGCTAACAATGCCGTGAGAACTTCTAAAATACGGGTTTTTGGCAGGTATTGTTCTTCTAATTGTTTGGCAAAAGGAATAGGAGTTTCCATGCTGCCTACTCGTCTTATGGGGGCATCTAAAAATTCAAAGCAGTGTTCCATTACCAGCGATGCTATATCACTCGCAATCCCACCAAACAAACTGTCTTCCTGAACGATCATACATCTCCCTGTTTTCTTCACAGAGGTATACACAGTTTCTATGTCTAAAGGTTGTAAGGTTCTTAGGTCTATCAGATCTGCGGAAATATCGGGATGTTTTTCCAGGATTTCCAATACCCAATGCACCCCCGCACCGTATGTCACTATGGTGATCGATGCCCCGGTAGCAAGGAGATTTGCCTTCCCAAAAGGCAGGGTGTAATAGCTTTCAGGCACATCCTGGTAAATACTTCTATACAGGGCTTTGTGTTCAAAAAACAGCACAGGGTTGGGATCGTTGATAGCCGTTGCCAGTAATCCCTTGGCATCATAAGGAAATGCCGGGTAG
This sequence comes from Muriicola sp., assembly GCF_049669965.1. Classification (NCBI taxonomy): domain Bacteria; kingdom Pseudomonadati; phylum Bacteroidota; class Flavobacteriia; order Flavobacteriales; family Flavobacteriaceae; genus Muriicola; species Muriicola sp. The sequence continues at coordinate 21,771 of NZ_JBATLB010000305.1, forward strand.
ACGATCTTTAGACCAGGTGTTTTTGTAAACCACGCCTCATTGGTCTGGGAATGAAAAGGTCCGGCCCCTACTCCTGCCCCACATGGCATTCTGATAACCACATCTGCCGGTTCATTCCAGCGGTAGTGGACTTTTGCGAGATAATTTACTATAGGATTGAATCCGCTGCTAACAAAATCTGCAAATTGCATCTCTACCATGGCCTTCATGTTGTTTAGGGATAGGCCCATAGCCGCCGATACAATACCCGATTCACAAATAGGAGTATTTCGCACCCTCTCTGGGCCAAAAGCCTCCACAAATCCCTCGGTAATTTTAAAAACACCGCCGTAGTCTGCAATATCCTGCCCAAGTAATACCAGGTTGGAATGTCTTTCCATCGATTGGCGCAACCCTTGAGAAATAGCGTCTACCAATCGGATATTAGCTACTTCATTTTTTTCTTTAACCTCTTGATATATAAATTCTTTATAAACATCATTTAATTCATTAGTTGAAGTGCTCTGCACTATATCTTCCTCAAAGGCCCTTTGTAAATTCTGATCTATCTCTTTGAGTATTCCCTGTTTTAAAGCAACTTCTTCAACTTCAGAGATTAATTCCTGCGACTTGAGGTATTGCAAATAATTCTCAATAGGATCTTTTGCTCCCCATTCGTCGAGTAATTGCTGGGGAACATATTTAGTGCCACTGGCCTCTTCGTGCCCCCTCATCCGGAAGGTCTTAAACTCTAAAAGAACAGGTCGCGGACGTTGACGGATACTTTTACTCAGTGCTTTTACCTTGGTATACACTTCAAGAATATTATTCCCATCAATGATATACGATTCAATGCCGTACCCCTTGCCTTTATCAGCTATATGTTTACACCTGAATTGTTCATTCACGGGTGTAGAGAGGCCATATCCATTATTTTCTACGCAGAACAGTACCGGCAGGTCCCATACTGCTGCAATATTAAGTGCTTCATGAAAATCTCCCTCACTGGTTGCTCCTTCGCCTGTAAATACGGCCGTTGCCCTTTTGTTTTTTTGAAGTACATCTGCAAGGGCTATACCATCTGCCACCCCTAATTGCGGGCCTAAATGGGAGATCATCCCCACGATCTTATATTCCAGAGTCCCAAAATGAAAGCTACGATCCCTGCCTTTGGTAAAACCGCTCATTTTCCCCTGCCACTGAGCAAAAAGCCTGAAAAGGGGAATGTTTCTTGTGGTAAAAACTCCCAGATTTCGATGCATGGGTAAAATGTACTCCTCCGGGTCGAGTGCCATGGTTACTCCAACGGAAATGGCCTCTTGTCCAATTCCGCTAAACCATTTGGAGATTTTTCCCTGTCTAAGCAGTATCAGCATTTTCTCTTCTATCATGCGGGGCTTAAGCATGGCCTTATAGAGATCTACAAGAATTTCCGGGGAGAGCCCATGATGTTGAAATTGCATTGGGTAGTAAATACGATTTTCTTATTTGAATGACGTAAATGTAGGAAAATTGCACAGAAGATCTCTTCCCATTTTTAAGGCAATTTAGTTAGAGAATTTAGTAACTTTGATTCTTTACATAAAACAGTACTTATGAACGCCATTCCCAGTGTGGACCTTAGAGATTATTTGTCTGAAGATCCAAAGATTAAAGAGCGATTTGTCAAGGATCTGGGAAGTGCTTTCGAGGAAATTGGCTTTGTTGCCCTCAGTGGCCACTTTCTTTCAGAAGACCTTATAGACTCCTTATACTCCGAAATTAAAAAATTCTTTGCCCTGCCGCAGCAGGTCAAAGATACGTACGAAATAGAAGGAATTGGTGGGCAGCGGGGGTATACTTCCTTTGGAAAGGAACATGCCAAGGGCAGAAAAGTAGGCGATCTCAAGGAATTCTGGCATTTTGGGCAATATGTAGAAGACGATCCAAAACTTTTAAAAGAATATCCGTCCAATGTAACAGTAACTGAACTTCCAGACTTCAATAAAGTGGGAAAGGAAACCTATAGAATGTTGGAAAAAACAGCCCAATACGTTCTAAGGGCGCTGGCACTTCATTTAGAGCTGGAAGAAAATTACTTTGATGAGTATATTAAAAATGGAAATTCGATCCTAAGACCCATTCACTATCCACCCATTACTGAAGAACCGAAAAATGCCATCCGCGCGGCCGCACATGGTGATATAAACTTAATTACCCTGTTGATGGGAGCTCACGGGAAGGGATTACAGGTAATGAGCCATAAGGGAGATTGGATAGATGCGATCGCGAACACAGACCAGTTAATGATTAATGTGGGGGACATGCTATCAAGATTATCCAACAACAAGCTTAAATCGACCATTCACCAGGTGGTGAATCCACCGCGGGAACTTTGGGGTAATTCCAGATATTCCATTCCATTTTTTATGCATCCTATTGGGGAAATGTCACTCAATTGCCTGGAGAATTGTGTAGATGAAAAGCATCCCAAGTTGTACAGTGATATCACGGCTGGTGAATTCCTGCATGAACGTCTTGTAGAACTGGGCCTCATAAAAAAATAATAAAGTTACAGGATCAGTCAAACCATTTGCATGGACCTTCAAGATCAGTTAAAAAATTTATTCCCGGACCATCAGCCTTCCCTTGAAGATGAGACCCAAAAGAAAGAAAAATCAAAATTTTGGGTCCAGGATGAGCCAATACTGTGTAAATACGAGAAACGCAAAGGAAAACCAATTACCATCCTGGAAGGATATCAAGGCACCAACGCTGATCTGAAAAAGCTTGCAAAGGAGATAAAAATCCTCCTGGGGGTTGGCGGTACACATAAAAATGAACAGATCATTATACAAGGCGATTACAGGGATAAGATCATGAAATTTTTGCAAGAGAATGGTTTTAAAACCAAACGTGTTGGCGGATAAAATTCAATGACATGGAACAGCCATTCGGAAACTAAAACACAGCTAGTTACGCATAAGTATTGTGTTAATTATTTTAAACTTTATCGATTAAGTGTTACTTTTAGTAAACAGAACCTAAACATCACTTCCTGAGAATGAGCACTCAACTGCATATCACCAACGGAGATAGTTTCACCCAACGCTTAAAAACATTACCGTTTAAAGGAGATATCATCACTTGGAGAGAAATGCTTTGTGAAGGAAGAACCGAGACCAATGTGGGAAGCGAATCTTTCTGGAAAACTCGCTTTGAATTTCTTCACAAGAATTACAATGTTAGCAAATCCTGGTTCATAGAGAAAACACTCAAAGAATACCGCAGTCTATGTAATCATAAACAGCAGGATGAGATCATTCTTTGGTTTGAATATGATCTGTTTTGTCAGATCAACATGATCGCGGTTCTAAGCTGGCTGAAGACCCACAGGCGCGATTCACAAATATCGCTGGTCTGCAGTGGAAATGAAGATGGATCGGACACCTTATACGGATTGTGTGATATAAATGATGACAAGATTGAGAATTTGTATAAAAAGCGCATCTTTCTAACTCAGGATGATATAGAATTTGCCGACTATGTCTGGCAGTTGTATTGCAGTGACAACCCTATCCGACTGGAGAATATGTCCGATTTTGATCATTATCATTTCGACTATCTTTCCAATTCTATAAAAGTGCATTTAAAAAGGTTCCCTTCTATCAAAAATGGGTTGAACGAGTTGGAAAACAGAATACTGCATCTGGCTGCAGAACAAAAGCCAAAAAGCAAAAAAGCATTGATTCAGAATATGCTTTCCAATCAGGGGTACTACGGCTATGGGGACACTCAGTTTGAACGTATCCTAACCAGCCTAAAACCATTGTTTACAACCTATAGTCCTGTTCGTCTTTCTAAAAAAGGGAAAGACATCCTGGAAGGTAAAACAAGTTTCTATTCTCAGATCAGGGATAATGAAACGTATTTAGGAGGAGCGCTGAAATACAATTTCCTATACAACAGCGAATCAAGCCGGATCCTAAAACTATAAGATGCAATTAGGGCCCTCAGAACTGATCCTCAACGAGGAAGGCAGGATCTATCATTTAAACTTACTTCCCGAAGAGATTGCAGAAACTATTATTCTGGTAGGTGACCCTCAGCGAGTATCTCGTGTATCACAGCATTTCGATTCCCTTGAAATCACCCAACACAAACGCGAATTTATCACCCATACCGGCTGCCTCAAAAACAAACGCATCACTGTGCTCTCAACAGGCATTGGGACAGATAACATAGATATTGTACTCAACGAATTAGACGCCCTGGTCAATATTGATCTTAGGAAGAGAACGCTTAAAAGAGATAAAAAAAAACTTACCATCGTTAGGATCGGTACTTCAGGGGCCATTCAGCCAGATATCCCTGTCGATTCCTTATTAATAAGCGAGTATGCAATGGGTTTTGACAATCTGTTGTATTACTATCAAAGTGAAAACATACGCTTCCCTGCTATTGAAAAGGCTTTTTTTGAACACAGCCAATGGGGAGCCCATAATTCTCAGCCCTATGTGGTAAAATGCGACAAAGACCTGCGCCTTCATTTTCTTGATGAGGATGTCATCAATGGGTTCACAGGCTCCAACGTAGGCTTTTACGGACCTCAGGGCAGGCATTTAAGACTGCCCGCCAAAGACCCGCTATTACATGAAAAACTCATCTCATTTTCTTTTGATCAGCGCAAATTAACAAACCTGGAAATGGAAACATCTGCCATTTACGGTTTGGCTGCCATGATGGGCCATAAAGCCCTGTCATTAAACGCTATCATTGCGAATAGGGTAACCAGAGAATTTTCAACTGATCCTGCTAAAACCGTAGATCGGCTCATTGAATGGACCTTACAAAAATTGATGACACTTTGAAAAAAATCAGAATTGCTGGCGTTCCTGAACACTTCAACCTTCCCTGGCACATGGCCATTGAAGAAGGTGCCTTTGAAGACAGAGGTATTGAGGTTGCATGGATAGAAGTTCCGGAAGGGACGGGGAAGATGTGCGCTCTTTTGGAAAAAGGGGAAACAGACCTGGCCATTATTCTGACAGAAGGCGTAACAAAAAGTATTGCCGATGGTAACCCTTCAAGTATTGTACAGGGTTATGTGAGTTCTCCCCTTTTATGGGGTATTCACGTAGCGGCCAAAAGCAGGTTTCAACATCTTGCAGATCTTAAAGGGACCAAAGCGGCTATCAGCAGGTTTGGCAGTGGGAGTCATTTAATGACCTATGTATTGGCAGAAAATCAGCGCTGGGATACGGCTGCCTTATCCTTTGAACTGGTTCACACGCTTGCCGGTGCGGTGACAACCCTTGAACAAGGTGAAGCAGATTATTTTATGTGGGAACATTTTACCACCAAACCATTGGTGCTAGATGGGGTCTTTCGCAGATTGGCCGACTGCCCTACCCCCTGGCCCTGTTTTGTGGTGGCCGCCAACCGCTCTTTTCTCAAAAAAGACAGCGGCAGTATAAAGCATGTTCTGGAAATCATAAACCAATATACAAGCGAATTTAAAATGATTCCTAGCATTGATAGAACACTGGCGAACAGATATAATTTAGCGCTTGAAGATGTCCGAGAATGGCTCAACATTACCCAATGGACACAAGATCAGTTAAGTATTCAAGTTATTGATATTGTACAAGATACACTATATAACCTACAGTTAATATCGAAGAAAGTTAATTCAGCCGATATACTTACCAATTTATAGAACCGGCTCCCTTAGTTTGTAATATTTGATTGGTTTTAGAAAAGTGTTTGTTGCCGAACCACAAGCCTCTGTTGGCACTCAATGGGGAAGGATGACCTGAGGTTAAGATGTGATGCTTTTCTATATTGATCAATGGAATCTTCTTTTTAGCATATCCCCCCCATAATAAAAAAACCAGTCCCTCTTTTTCATCTGAAAGCTTTTTTATCACTGCGTCTGTAAATTTTTCCCAGCCCTGTTTTTGATGACTTCCGGCTTCACCGGCACGCACTGTTAAAGTGGCATTTAACAATAAGATCCCCTGGTCTGCCCATCGTTCCAAATTCCCGCTACTGGGATACGACATCCCCAGATCTCCTTCTACTTCTTTAAATATATTGATCAAAGAAGGAGGGTGTGCTTTCCCATCTTTCACTGAAAAACAGAGGCCATTGGCCTGATCTGGCCCGTGATAGGGATCCTGACCAATAATGACCACTTTGGTAGCTTCAAATGTGCTGTGGTCAAAAGCTGCAAAGATCCTATTCCCTTTTGGGTAACAGGTGTATTGAGTGTATTCGGACCTCACAAACTGCGTAAGCCTTTTAAAGTAGTCTTTAGAAAATTCTTCCTTCAGATAAGGTTTCCAGCTTTTATGAATTGCAACTTCCATAGAGATTTAAGGTTGACAAGACGTAAAAATACAAACTGTCATCACTTTCTCTAGTTTAAGCTCGTTTAAAAATGTAATTTTATAGTAGCAGGAGTTTAGTTTATATTGTCATTTTTCAAGCAATTGTTCCGCATTCCTTTAACTTTAAGTCTAATGGAAACCCTAGAATCAATAAAACTTTGGTTTAACGACCATCCCACTGCTACCATGATTTTTAAATACGTGGTTTGGGTGGTGCTAATTGTGATTTTCCTCCAATTTATTCGTAAGGCGTTAAAGAAAAATCTTCCTAATACGGCAACTCGCTATAAATCCCAAAAACTAGTTGAAACTATTGGTTATTTTATGTTGATTGTGCTCACAGTCTCCTATTTTACTGGAAATATAAGAGATTTTACCCTGGCTATTGGACTTCTAACAGCAGGTATTACCATCACACTACAGGAACTTATCCTCAGTGTAGCGGGCTCTCTTTTTATTTTCTTCATCAAGGTCTATCAACCGGGAGACCGCATTGAAATTAACGGTATAAAAGGCGATGTAATTGATATCAATAGCATGTACACCACTATGATGGAAATTGGACAATGGGTTAGCAGCGATAATTACAGTGGCCGCATAGTAAAACTGAGCAATGCCTTTGTGTTTAAAGGTCCGGTGTATAACTATTCTCACGATTTTCCATTTATCTGGGATGAGATCACCTTACCTATTCGATTTGGTTCTGATGTGGAATTGGCAAAGTCTGAAGTATCTAAAGTGGCACAAGAAGTACTATCAGAGTATGTACAGCAATCAATAGAGAAATGGAAAGATGTGGTAAAAAAATATTACATAGAAGATGCTATTGTAGATCCAACCCTCGCTATTACCTTAACGGATAATTGGATAGAATTTAATCTTCGATATATTGTAGACTACAAAAAAAGGAGGATTACAAAACACCGCTTATATGAACTGATCCAAAAGGCTTTGGAGGCGACAGAAGGAAAAGTAGAGTTAGCCTCAGCCACGGTTGAACTGGTTCGTATCCCTATGGTAGATATCAAAACAAAGCCAAAAGACCCTTCCTGACCCTATTTAAAAATTGAATTTAGTTTTGTAGATAGGCTGTTTTCTCCAGTTGTTGCTCGGCCAAACTATTCTGTACACTTCGAACTTTCAAGGCCTCTAAATAGGCCGTATGGTTTTTGTCTTCTGCATGACTTTTTGCCAGAATGGCCCACTCCATGGCTTTGGAAAGATCATTTTTTATTTCGTAAAGTACTGCCATATTATGACATGCCATTGCTCTTATTTTAGCCTTTTCATGGTCTATGTCTAGCTGCCAACGTCTGGCAGCTTCTAACCAATCTTCCTTTTGGATGGCTTCTTTTGCATTTGTTAAGTTATCTGATCCTTTTATATAAATCTCACGTTGAATTGGCTTGTTATAGGGTTTTAGGCGCATTCCAAAACTACTTCCACTTCCTCTGCTCTTGAGAAGCAACGAATCTGACCTGAAGGTCATGGCCTGTAACGCGTGCATGGCATTTTCTCCTTTTGCTTGTATCACCAATTCTTCGTTGATACGGATCTCATCTAACACCTTTTTTTCGAAAGGGTCATAAATACGCCATCCATTCTCAATAAGGGTTTCTAAAGTAATCTCCCTTGCCGATACCATGATTTTGATACTCATG
>NZ_JBATLB010000306.1:0-4604 GCF_049669965.1 Muriicola sp.
GGGTCAGAGAAAACGATGGCAGTTACTGAGAACAATTCCACCATTAACAGCAAATACAATTCCATATTTACGCAGGTATCATCCGCTCCTTTCAAAGATATAACCGGGCCTGTGGTAACCATTGAAAAAGACACTACCCTGGAGGGAAGCCGAATCTTGGAAATAGGAATTTTTCCTCAACGAGCAGTGAACAGACTAGACGTATATACAGATAATACGCCCGTAAGCAAAGCAAGCATAAATGGTTTTGAACTCTCTGAATTCTATTTGAAGGAACGCAAAGGTACCCGTCTGTTTACACATTACATCAGCGATAATGACTCTACCATGTTAGAGATAAGAATCCCCGCCGGAGCAGAATTAGAACTCTCTATCTATGAAGCGTCTAATGATCTTTTGGATCATCCCCTGTTTACAATCCCTCAACGGCCCAAAGAACTTATCCCTATGCCCTTTGTGCTGAATGACGCCATCATCCTTAAAAAAACCATACGACATTGAAACCACACATAGGCGTTCTGGGTTGCGGCTGGCTGGGATTTCCCCTGGCAAAACGCTTTATTTCCATGGATTTCCGTGTAAGCGGTACTACGACCACCAAGGCAAACCTGGATATTCTTGGCAACGAGGGGATCGTACCCTACTATGTTGAACTCCATAACGAAGGTGTTCAAGGTTCTTTGATCAATTTCCTAAAGGACATAGACATCCTTATCATCAATGTTCCCCCAAGGCGAAAAGCAATGGAGGAAGATTATTTGAACAAGATGACCCAATTATACGAGGCGAGCAAGATCATGCATTTAAAAAAGATCATATTTGTAAGCAGTACATCTGTGTACGGAGAGGTACAGGGGGAGGTTACGGAAAGATCGGTTCTGAAACCCGGAAGTGATTCTGCAAAACAATTAGTGGCGGCCGAGAAGTTATTTATGGGAGACAAGGATATGGAAGCCACCATAGTGCGATTTGGAGGCTTACTGGGCCCGGACCGCCACCCGGTAACCTATTTGGCCGGCCAACATGAACTGTCCAATGGAGACGATGCCATTAATCTTATCCATATTGATGATTGTGTTCTACTCCTTACAAGTATTGTTACCAACGAATGGTGGGGAAAACTAATGAATGGGGTATACCCGGACCATCCAACCAAAAGGATATACTATACCAAAGAAGCTACTAAAAGAGGTCTTCCTGTCCCGGTGTACACAAAAGGATATGCGGGAAAAACGGGCAAGATCGTCAAAACCAAAACGCTGGATGCTTTAAAATTTAAATTTATGAACCCCATAGATTCGCACTCGTAGTAATCCGTTTACCGGTTGCCGGACATACCTATAATTGGGCCATTTTAAGGATTTTGTTATACACAGACCCAAAAAAAAGTAGTAATTTTGCCGCACTAATTTTAAGATCATGAGAACAAATATTGCCATCTTATTTTTCGCTATTGGTATAAGTAGTTATGCCCAAACCTCTGCTGAGTTAAAGTCGCATTACGAGGCTTTTTACAATGAAATGAAAGCCCAGGGAGATGTAAATGGTGTGATCAATGCCCTTACACACTTAATTGTATTAGAACCGTCTCAGGCGCAAAGAGATACATTGGCGTATGTGTATGCCAATAATAACCAGCATATGCAGGCCCTGAATACCATTGGAATAGAAAAGAATGAATCCGATTCTGATCTGGCTGTGCAGGTAAAAGCCATAAGTTTAAAGGCGCTTAACCAACCTAAACGTGCCTTGGAACAATTTGAGGTATTGTACCAACGCGTTCCGAATCCTTATTTGGCCTATGAGTTGGCTGATCTGAAAATTCAGACGGGAGATAATACAGGGGCGATGGCCAATATAGAGTTCGCACTTGGGAGCGTTCAGGACGGAATGAGCTATTCTTTTTATGAAAGACAACAACCTTATGAAGTCTCTTTAAAGGCAGCCTTATTGCATCTAAAAGGTTTGGTACAATACAATATGGACCATACCAATATTGACACTGCAATTGCCAGTATTGATGAGGCCCTGGCTCTCGATCCCAATTTTAATCTGGCCAGTCTTAGCAAACAAGCACTAGAATCCAGAAAGAATAATCCGGAAGAAAACAAGGATTAAAAAAGGGAGGTAATTGCCTCCCTTTTTTTCTTACTGTATTTCCGAAGTTGGTTTCTTACTCTTCCGGGTCCATTTCATCCAGTAACTTTTTAAAGGCAAGCGCAACACCATTGGTCCAACCAAAGCCGTCCTGGGTTTCGTATTCTCCACCCCCGGATAGGAGGCTAATGTCTTCTACATTGTATTTTTCCATCATCTTCCCGGTGTCTTTATAAACGCGTTCGTTTAAAGCAAGCCAGCGTTGCATAATGGTCTTTGCCTCTTCTACGTAGCCGTAGTTCAACAACCCCTCCACAGCCACATATTGTAAAGGGGCCCATCCGTTGGGCGCATCCCATTGTTGTCCGGAATGTTCCAGCGTGGTAACCAAACCTCCGTCTTTCAGGAAGTTTGTCATAAGCTTATCCCGTACTCCTTTTGCCTGTTCCTCGGAGGCAATTTCAAAGAACAAAGGAAAAGCCGCTGCCAGGGTAGGCGTTCTGGCAAAGTCTTTTTGTTGATAGTTGTAATCATAAAAAAAATTGTCATCTGCCTTCCAAAATAATTTCACAATACTCGTTTTCCGTTCCTCTGCCTTATAAAGAAACAGTTCCTGATTCTCAGCATCCCCTTTTAAGCCATAGCCCCTGGCGATGCTTTTTTCCATGAAATACAGGAGGCAGTTGAGATCTACTGCAAGAATATCGGCGGTTTTGGTAGAACCAAAATCATTTTCCCTGGTGTACCAGCGGCTGCTAAAATCCCAACCAGATGCAGCACCAGAACGCATATTTGTATAGAGTGTGGTTTTTTCTTTGCTGGAAGATAGTTCGGATGCCAAATGAAAATCTTCCTTGTACGATTCGGGTCTTGGCGTGGTGCCGCTATCCCAATAGCGATTCATGAACAGGTCCTCTCCCACTCTAACCACATATTTATCGGGGGTGTAAATTCCTTTAACGTCTTTCTTCCCTGCCATCCAAAACTCGTATTCTTTAAGGATGTAAGGGAAGTATTCGGAAAACATCTCGGGATCATCGCGGCATATGGCATCTACCATTAAGGCATAGAACGGTGGTTGTGATCTAGTGAGGTAATAATTCCGGGTTCCGTTGGGGATAAATCCAAGGGAATCTATCAGAAAGCTAAAATTGTCTACCATACTTTTGGCAAGCTCATCCTGATCATCAACCAAAAGTCCTTCTATGGTAAAATAACTGTCCCAGTAATAGATCTCCCTAAAACGCCCCCCGGGCACTACATACTTAAAGGGCAGTGCTATCCGCGATGAATTCTCCACAGGCGTATCTGGTCCTCTGGTGAGCTTGCCCCACATGCTGCTAATATGCTCATACATATTCTTAGTAGTGTCTGTAACAATGACCTGGCCTGAATTAAATTTATCAGAAAAATGAGTTGAGACAAAGTCTTCCAGGGAAAAGGAGGCTGCCGTTTTCTCTGCGTCATACATGGCCGCCAGTTCGGCATAAGGTCTGTCTGGTACCAGGTCCACAAAAGTCTTAGAATCTTTAAAGATTGCCTGCAACTGAACATCCTTAAACAACTCGGTGGTATAAAAATCGGTTGTTACAAAATCTTTTTGTTCTTGTTTACAACCAGTTAAAAGGAGAAAGCAGAGCAGGAATAGTTGATAGGAATACTTCATAGGTTTTACTTTTTATTTCTTCCGGAAGGCCTAGTAATACTTGGCATTATCGGTATATATCATTTTTTCTTTAGTCCGTTGAGATAGGTGCTGTCCCGTTCTTTCTTTAGGGCGATGACCGGATCTATCTCTTCGTTGGGAATGGTGAGCGACAACACATATTGCGCGATCTTCCATTTGCCATTTTCCTTTATAAGTACTCCCGAGCCCCGGCAAAGTTGCATCCAAGTATCCAGAAGCTCATCGAACCACGCTACCTTTCCGGAGAGATCCAGGTAGATATTTCGTTCTACCGCATTAAAATCCCAGGCTTTTCCCTGATCAAAATAAGGTTTGGAAAAAGCCATAAATTCTGTTTTGTCCCATACTTCCGCTGCATCAGTGCCAATAAAAATTGCATCCTCAGTGAGCAGTTCAAAATAGTTCACAAAGTTGGCCTCCCCGGCAGCTTTGTGCCAGTTGTCTAAAGTAAGTTGAATATTCTCCTTTTCAGAAGTTTGACCTTGTATTTTCCCTAAAACAAGAAGGGTTACGAAAATTAACAGCAGTTTATTCATCAGATAGTAATTGAGTATCCAAGGTGTTATTCACCAGTACATTAAATTGAGTACGCATGGCATTATAGGCATTTATCAGCTCTACAGCTGGTTCTGTGGCATCTACGCGGTATTCAACAGCGGCCCTGGTTTTTAAAATAAAAGTCTTCATAACTCTTTGTCTGCCCCTCACTTGTGGCAGATCCAAAGCAGCGGGATATACAGACTCTTCCAACTGCTTTTGCCGTTCTACCAGATCGTCTAGGACTAACGCAAGGTCTTCTGCATTCTCAACCGTATACAAG
>NZ_JBATLB010000307.1:0-4131 GCF_049669965.1 Muriicola sp.
ATGAAAACTCAGGTATATTAAGAACATAAGAATACTCCCCATACCCATCATATGTAAACTGGTTTTAAAGCGAATAAGTAACAAGAAAAGGCAGGTACTGGTTGCTGCGATAAGTCCTAGAAAAAAGAAATATAGTTCTATGGTGTAATTGTCTGGAATAACCTTTAATAGGATCATCAATAACAAAATAAGGTTGATCATTAAAGGATAAGGGCGTTCCTGTGGTTTTGTTAGGAATACTGAACTCACCACACCAATATTCTTTAAAATAAAAAAACTTAAAATAGGTATGATTATGGTCAGGATGAAAATGGGTAAAATATTCCCGCTTTGTAATTCAATAGTAGTGTACTTGGGTGTAATCAAAAAGTAAGATACGGTGCCAGCCAAGGGTAAAAAAATAGGATGAAAGAGATATGACACTAATTTAGAGATAAGCCGCATCAGATCTCCTTTCTTAATCGGGCAACCGGGATTCCCAGTTGTTCCCTGTATTTAGCCACCGTTCTTCTTGCGATGGGATACCCTTTCTCCTTTAAGATCGCGGCAAGTTTATCGTCTGTCAGTGGCTTGCGCTTTGTTTCTTCACCTATAACCGTCTCAAGGATCTTCTTGATCTCTTTGGTAGAGACATCCTCTCCCTGCTCATTTTTCATAGACTCTGAAAAATACTCCTTGATCAGTTTTGTGCCATAAGGAGTGTCTACATATTTGCTATTGGCAACACGCGAAACGGTAGAGACATCCATATCAATGGCATCGGCAATATCCTTGAGGATCATGGGGCGAAGGTTACGCTCATCTCCTGTAAGAAAATATTCCTCCTGATATACCATAATGGCATTCATGGTGATATAAAGGGTTTGCTGTCGCTGCCTGATAGCATCTATAAACCATTTTGCGGCATCTAATTTCTGTTTTATAAAAATTACCGCATCCTTCTGTGATTTAGATCGTTCCTTGGCACTTTTATAGCCCGCTAGCATATTGCTGTATTCCTTTGATACATGCAGTTCCGGGGCGTTTCTAGTGTTAAGGCTAAGTTCTAGTTCACCTTCCACAATACGAATGGAGAAATCTGGAACAATGTGCTCAATGATCTTGTTACTACCGGCATAGGAACCGCCGGGTTTGGGATTGAGTTTTTCTACTTCGGATATGGCCTCCTTGAGCTGTTCTTCAGTTATAGAATGCTTTTGCAGTAGCTTGTTATAGTGTTTTTTAGAGAAGTGATCGAAAGACTTTTCGAGGATGGTTATCGCTAAATTTATAGCCGGACTCGGGTCTTTTCTTCTGAGTTGGATAAGTAAACATTCTTCCAAGGATCTGGCTGCCACCCCTGGAGGATCAAGATCCTGGACTATCTTCAATACTTTTTCAATGCTGTCTTGTTCTACGTAAACGTTTTGGGTAAACGCCAGATCATCCATAATATCTGCAACCGGACGTCTCATATACCCACTTTCATCCACACTGCCTACCAAAAATTCGGCAATGGCCCATTCCTTATCATTGAGGTAAAAAGTATTTAACTGATTGATAAGGTATTGATTAAAAGAGATCCCGGCGGCATAGGGTATTGTTTTCTCTTCATCATCCGAACTGTAATTATTAGCTCGGGTACGGTAATCAGGGATTTCATCATCACTAAGATAATCGTCTATATTGATATCTTCGGTGTTAATAGCCTCACTGTCGTTTTCTCCCTCATCCTGATCCTCAAACTCCTCATCATAGGTGGAAGACTCTTCCTTTCCTGTTTCCCATGCCGGATTTTCCTCCAACTCCTGCCTCAAGCGTTGTTAAAAAGCCTGGGTAGGCAATTGAATAAGCTTCATCAACTGGATTTGTTGAGGGGATAGCTTTTGTGAAAGTTTAAATTGTAAGTGTTGCTTTAGCATTGGGGCTCCTTGATCTGTCTTACATAAAAGTAACTAAAATACCTTTAAAACTCTGCGTTCTGTGGTGTTCTGGGAAACGGAATAACATCCCGAATGTTGCCCATACCTGTTGCAAACTGCACAAGTCTTTCAAAACCAAGGCCAAATCCGCTGTGTATAGCCGTGCCGTATTTTCTAAGGTCGAGATACCACCATAATTCTTTTTCATCAATGTCCAGGGCCTTTATTTTTTCGAGTAGTACCTCTAAGCGTTCTTCCCGCTGTGAACCGCCCACGATCTCCCCAATACCGGGAAATAGGATGTCCATTGCTCTTACCGTTTTCCCATCATCATTGAGTCGCATATAAAACGCCTTGATCTTTGCAGGGTAGTCGAATAAGATAACCGGACATTTAAAATGCTTCTCTACAAGGTAACGTTCGTGTTCACTCTGAAGATCTGCACCCCATTCTTCAATAGGGTACTTGAACTTCTTTTTCTTATTTGGGCTGCTGTTTTTAAGAATGTCTATGGCTTCGGTATAGGTGAGCCTGATAAACTTATTATCGATCACAAACCTCAACTTATCCATCAATGATAATTCACTGCGTTCTGCCTGAGGTTTCGTCTTCTCTTCATCGAGTAATCGCTTCTCCAAAAATTCGAGGTCGTCATGGCAATTCGAAACCACGTATCGAAGTACACTTTTAATAAAGTCTTCTGCCAGGTCCATATTATCATTAAGGTCATAGAAGGCCATTTCGGGTTCAATCATCCAGAATTCGGCCAAGTGGCGCGAAGTATTCGAATTCTCCGCCCTAAAAGTGGGTCCGAAGGTATATACTTTGCCAAGACCCATGGCGTAAGCCTCGGCCTCTAATTGGCCAGAGACCGTTAAATTGGTTTCCTTTCCAAAAAAATCTTCCTTGAAGTTTACCTTCCCATCTTCAGTAAGTGGTGGATTTTTAGGATCTAAGGTAGATACCCGGAACATTTCACCGGCTCCTTCAGCATCAGAACCCGTAATGATTGGGGAATGCATATTAAAGAATCCGTTGTTTTGAAAATACTGATGTATGGCAAATGACAAGTTAGATTGTACCCTCATCACAGCGGCAAAGGTATTGGTGCGTATCCGTAAATGGGCCTGTTCCCTGAGGAACTCCATGGAATGCTTTTTGGGCTGAATAGGATAGGTCTCGGCATCTGCCGTTCCGTGAACTTTCAGATCGGTAACTTGTATCTCTACCGTTTGCCCTCTTCCCTGACTCGCCACTAAAATTCCTTCAATATATAAGGCCGCCCCGGTGGCAATTTGTTTTAAAAGTCCGTCATCAAAATTCTCAAAGTCTACCACACACTGAATATTGTGCAGGCCAGACCCATCGTTCAAGGCAATAAACCTGTTACTTCTAAAGGTTTTTACCCAACCGTTAACGGCTACTTTTTGCTCCTTTGGGGTTTGTTGGAGCAATTCATTTATTTGCATTAAAGCCATGAAAAACAATTTCTGATTTGCCTCGCAAAGATAGTTTATTGAGCAAAACTATATAGCCAGAATGGTCTATATTTCGTGTAGCAAACCCACTAAGCTTCCAGATCCTCACCTTCGGGTAGTTCGTCCTTGGGAAGAATGTCAATCTGTGGTTTTTTGAGTACTTCCTTATTGGCAATACTTCGTTCCAGCGATAAAAGGAGGGAGGGTAATAAGATAAGATTGGCCAGCATGGCAAAAAGCAGGGTGGCAGATACGAGGGCTCCCAGGGCAACAGTTCCTCCAAAACTGGAAAGAACAAAAACCGAGAATCCGAAGAAAAGAACAATGGAGGTGTAAAACATACTTACGCCCGTTTCTCGTAAAGCGGCATAGACCGATTTCTGAATCCGCCATCTGTTGGCGGACAACTCTTGCCGGTACTTCGCTAAAAAGTGAATGGTATCGTCTACCGAGATCCCAAAGGCAATACTAAAGACCAGTATCGTAGAGGGTTTAATAGGTACCCCAACAAACCCCATCACCCCCGCAGTAACAAGTAGTGGCAGTAAATTGGGAATGAGTGAGATCACGATCATTCGGAAAGACCGGAACAGATAGGCCATAAAAAGAGCGATCAGACCAATTGCCAGTGTTAGAGACAAAATTAGGTTTTTTACCAGGTATTTGGTGCCTTTAAGAAACAGCAGCGCCTTCCCGGTCAATGAAACCTTATAGCGATCCGGAGGGAAGATCTGTGTAAGATTTTCTCTTAG